>CAYHZK010000097.1:0-8327 GCA_964361085.1 uncultured Planctomycetales bacterium | reverse complement strand
CGAGGACGTCTCCGCGCTCACTCGTCGATGCCTTGCATCTGGACATTTTGCAACAATCCCGTAATTGGAACGCCTCTTGGCTTGACGAAACAATGATTTCCGTCCATAATAGCCGCTGTTTCCCTTTCAAGATTTAAAAAATTCTAATCTGGCGCGATAACCCAAATGGCGAAGATCAGAGATTCGTGGGGTTCCCGTCTGGGGATCATCATGGCGGTGGCCGGTTCGGCCATCGGGCTGGGAAATTTTCTCCGGTTTCCGGCCAAGGCCGCTGTCAACGGCGGCGGGGCTTTTATGATTCCCTATCTGGTCGCGCTGCTCCTCCTTGGCCTGCCTCTGATGTGGATTGAGTGGACGCTCGGCCGTTACGGCGGCGGGTTCGGACACGGCACGGCGCCCGGCATCTTCCATAGCGTCTGGCAAAAGAACCGTTTCATCAAATATTTCGGCGTCATCGGCATCTTCGGCCCCTTGGTCATCTTCATCTATTATACGTTCATCGAATCCTGGACCCTGGCTTACAGCTTTTTTGCCATTTTGGGAAAATACAGCCATATCACCGACCAGGCGACCATGCAGAATTTTCTGCGCGGATACCAGGGCATCCAGAACAATGAATTTTTTCAGGGGCTGGGCCCGGCTTACTTTTTCTTTCTGATCACCTTCGGGATCAACGCGGTTGTTCTTTATCACGGGATCAAGGGCGGCATCGAACGGCTGTGCAACGTGGCTATGCCGCTCTTGCTTGTGTGCGGGGTTGTCCTGATGGTCCGCGTGCTCACGCTGGGGACGCCGGACCCGGCGCGTCCGGACTGGAATATCAATAATGGTTTTGGTTTTCTTTGGAACCCGGATTTTTCCGCGTTAAAATCCGCCAAGGTCTGGCTCGAAGCGGCGGGACAAATCTTTTTTACCTTAAGTGTCGGGATCGGTGTCATCCTCACCTACGCGAGTTATCTTTCCAAGGGGGATGATGTTGTGCGTTCCGGGCTGACCGCCGCGAGCGCCAATGAGTTTGCCGAGGTGATTTTGGGAGGGAGCATCATCATCCCGGCGGCGTTTGTCTTTTTCGGGCCCGTTGAAATCAAGGCGGTAGCCCAGTCGGGCACATTCAATTTAGGATTTGTCACCATGCCGCTTGTCCTCAATCATCTCCCCTGGTGGGAAATCTTTGGTTTTCTCTGGTTCTTTTTGCTGTTTTTGGCCGGGGTGACCTCGTCGGTCTCGCTGGCCCAGCCGGCGGTCGCCTTTCTGGAGGACGAGTTTGACCTTGACCGCCGCAAGGCTGTCTGGATTTTCATCGCCGTGACATTTTTTCTTTGTCAGCCGGCGATATTCTTTCTTAAAAACGGGGTGGTGGATGAACTGGATTTTTGGGGAGGAACGGTCTTTCTGGTGATCTTCGCCGCCATCGAGACGATCCTTTTCAGTTGGGTCTTTGGGATGGACAAAGCGTGGGATGAGATTCACCTGGGTTCGGACATGACGATCCCGCGGGTTTACAAATTCATCATCAAATACGTAACCCCTCTCTTTCTTCTGGTCATCCTGGGGATGTGGCTGTGGCAGGAATGGATCCCTGTCATCATGATGAAAAATGTCGCTGAGGCGGATAAACCGTTTGTCCTGGCGACCCGCATGGGGCTCCTGGCCGGATTTTTCGTGCTGGCCCTACTGGTGAAGATCGCCTGGAGACGAAAATGGCTGAATAAGGTCAGACAGCTATGAACCCGGCCGGATGGACTTTGCTGATCGTGACGTGGGGCCTTGTGATAACGACGACAGGTTGCTGTTTTTGGAAGATTCTTTCCAAAGGGAATTGAATCCCGGGACAAGAGAGTTTTGATGCGCGCGATCCGTTTACCCCGACGGTGTGGTAAACGGATTTTTTGTGGTTCGCTATGGATAAAAAATTTTTTGACGAGCTGCTGAAAAAGCATTTTGGTTTTGATTCCTTTCTGCCCCTGCAGGAGGAGATCGTGCGCCATGTCCTCACACAAAAGGACGCGCTGGTCCTGATGCCGACGGGCGGGGGAAAGTCGCTGTGTTATCAACTCCCCGGGCTTGTTTTCGACGGCGTCACGCTTGTTGTTTCTCCTTTGATCGCGCTGATGAAAGATCAGGTTGACGGGCTTAAGGCCAACGGGGTGGCGGCGGAACTCCTCAACAGCAGTCGCACCGCGGCCGAGATCGGCGAAATCAAAAACCGTCTGCGACGCGGGGAGATCAAGATTCTTTATATCGCGCCGGAACGGCTGGCGGTCGAAGGGTTTCGGGAGTTTTTGAGGGGATTGAACGTCAGCTGTGTCGCCGTCGATGAGGCGCATTGCATTTCGCAGTGGGGGCATGATTTCCGGCCGGAGTATCTTAATCTTAAAGATTTGCGCGACGATTTTCCCGCCGTCGGTGTGATCGCGTTGACGGCAACGGCGACGCCGAAGGTCCGGGAGGACATCATCGAACACCTGCGTCTTCAAGAGCCTCGTGTATTTCTTTCGAGCTTTAATCGCCCTAACTTGCACTACGACATCCGCCCCAAAGACCGCGCCTTTGAGGAGCTCCTGACGTTATTGAATTCGCCTCAGCACAAAGACCGGGCGGCCATCATTTATTGTTTCTCGCGCAAAGACACCGAGAGTCTGGCGGCGAATCTCCGGGCGCGGGGGCTGCGGGCTGAGGCCTATCACGCCGGACTCGAGACTGAGGAGCGGCATGAGGTCCAGGATCGTTTTGTGAGGGACGAAACACCGGTCATCGTCGCCACGATCGCCTTCGGGATGGGCATTGACAAGCCGGATGTTCGGCTGGTTGCGCATTACGACCTGCCGCGATCGATTGAAGGGTATTATCAGGAAACCGGGCGTGCGGGCCGCGACGGGCTTCCGGCGAATTGTGTGTTGTTTTATTCCTACGCCGACAAGTTCAAGCAGGAATATTTCATCAAAAATATTGTAAACGAGGATGAACGGCAGCGGGCCGCCGACAATCTCAAGAGGATGATCGCCTTCTGCGAAGGATTCTTATGCCGGAGAAAATTCCTCTTGGAATATTTCGGCGAAAGCTATCAAGAGGACAACTGCGGGCGATGTGACCGCTGCCTTCGTCCCGCCGGGGAGTTTGAGGCGACGATGATCAGCAGGGCCGTTTTGGATTGTGTGCGCGCGACCGGCGGGCGGTTCGGCGCGCAGTACATCATCGACCTTTTGCGCGGATCGCGCAACGCGCGCGTGCAGCAGTTCGGGCATGACCGTCTGCCGGTCTACGGTCAGGGACGACAGTTCGCGCTCGTTCAGCTTAGGGAAATCATTTGGCTTTTGATCGAGCGAGGACTGTTGCTCAAGACGCCCGGCGATTATCCTGTCGTGGAACTGACAGCCTCAGGGCGATCTTTTTTGAATGGTCAGGACGCTTTGATGCTCCCCCAATTGCGTTCCGCCGCTCAGGAGAAACCAGACAAGCCTCTGAAGCCGGCCTTATCGGAGACAAAGACAATCGCGGATGACGCGAATTTTGACCTGGATCTTTTTGAAGACCTGCGAAAATTGCGCAAACAGCTGGCCGACCGCCGCGGCGTTCCGCCGTTTGTTATTTTTGCCGATACCGCCCTTCGGCACATGGCTTGCGACCTCCCGAAAGATTCCGAATCCTTTCTCAAGATCAAAGGCGTCGGTCACCAAAAACTGGCTCAGTTCGGCCCGGCGTTTATCAGAAGGATCTCCGACTATTGCCGTGAGCGCGATTTCAGCGCTGTAAAGAAAGGGTCATGAGAACATTTTTAATCATCCTGAGTTTGTATTTGAGCGGATGCTCGGCATTGTCCGAATTTACAATCGGTGGTGTCCGCCCGGGGGCGATCACAGAAAATATCTCGAGCGTTGGAAAAGAAATAACGCTCAAACCCGCGTGGCTGAGCCAGGGGAACAGCGATATCAAGTTGGGGTTATACAAAAATCTGCGAATGGAACGGGACGATGTTGTCTTGATCGTCGTTGTCAGGGGAGCGCATTTTTATCTCGACAAGCGCTCCCTGGAGGTCATGATCGACGGGGAGAAATTCTCTTTTGATCCCGTGGACATCACGGATGTCGAAACCAGCGCGCAGGTCGCTTCTTACACCTACTTTTCAGACGCTGACGAGGTGTCGCAGCGTTATTTGACGAAGAAGGGTTTTATCAGAAAGCTCATCGACGCCAGGGACGCCCGGGTCAGAGTCAACCGGCCTCACGGTTTTGTGGAAGGCCCATTCTCCGACGACGACCCGAAGCTCCCGTCGGCCCGTTTTGCTTTTAAGGAATTTTATAAAAAGGCCTGGGAGCAGAATGCAAAGTGATCTTTCAAAATTCAGGGCTTTTTTTATCAAGTGGCTGCTCAACACCGCGGCGTTATGTATCGTTGTCTGGATCGTGCCGGGGATCACGGCGGTCCGGTTAGACAGCCTCGCCTTGGCCTCTCTGATCCTGGGATTTCTCAATACCTTCATCCGTCCGGTCCTCGTCGCCATCACATTGCCGTTGCAGATTTTCACGCTGGGATTTTTCACACTGCTTATCAATGGCTTTTTATTTTTGCTGGCGGGCCGGATGGTTGACGGATTCATCATCGAGGGATTTTGGAGCGCCTTCTGGGGTGCTGTATTTTTTAGCGTTGCGAGTTTTTTGTTGAATCTTTTTATCTTGCCCGGCGGAGTTGCCCATTCCCATTTTCAAAGTTATCGGGAACAGGCAAAAGGAGGATCGGATGTCATTGATATTGATGCCACAGTGTCGAATCCCGCGGAGAAAGACAAGGGGGATGAATAAAATTTTGCGCAGACAGTTGACAGGTAAATAATGTTGTGGTAATCTTTCGACAGCTGAGGACATCACATATGAGTTATCTGGAAAATTTCGGAATACAAGTCGGGCAGAGTCGGCATCACGAAGAAGCGATTTACGGGATTGTCGTTGCTTTTAATCTCCTCAATTCTGAAATGACGGCTTACCTCAATAACTTCAATCTGACCCCGGCCAAATTGAATGTTCTTATGATATTAAAACATCATGCCCATGGTCAGGGCATCAGCCAGGTGGAGATCAGCAAAAAGCTGATCGTTACCCCCTCCAATATGACAAAACTCCTCGATAAGCTTGAAAAGGAAAAGTTGATCGAACGTGTCAGCCGGGAAGGCGATCGACGCGTCAAGTTGATCCAAATCACTGATCAGGGGTCGAAAGTGCTGGATGCGGCCTGGCCGGGATATAAAAGGCAATTAGGAAAATTAGCAGAAGGATTAAATCTTAAGGACCAGGAAACCATCGCGCGATTGCTCATGAAATGGATTGATCATTTAGGAGGATAAAAATTTTTTGTCTTAATAGTTTACCGGCAAACAATATACTGGATAACTAATGAAAGGGGGTGCCATTGATCAAAATTCCAAATCTGCAATTCTAAAGAAGGCCAACGTCTAGGTTTTAAAGGTTAACACAGGAGGATAAAATGAAAAGCCAAGTTTTGCTCATATTGCGGAATATCGTGATGACCTTTGTTTTGCTGTTTACCGCATCAACACCCTCTGCCTTTGCCGCCGGGCTATTAACACCCAAAGACTCCCGTCTCCCCGTCTTGGAGATCAAGGATCATCAGGTTCATGTCGTTGTTGAAGATGGGTATGCCATAACGACGGTCGATCAGGTTTTTTACAATCCGCATAGCCAGGATTTGGAGGCGCTGTATTCTTTCCCTGTCCCGGGGAAGGGGGCTGTTTCCGAATTCACGATGTGGATCGACGGCAAGGCGATTAACGGCGAGGTCTTGGAAAAGAAAAAGGCCCGGGAAGTCTACGAAGAGCAAAAGGCCCAGAATAAGAACGCAGGGCTTACAGAAAAGAACGAATATAAAACATTCCAAATCAGTGTTTTTCCGGTTCGTGCCGGGCAGGAAACAAAGATCCGCTTGAGTTACTACCAGCCTGCGCCTCTTGATACCGGGATGGGGCGCTATGTGTATCCTCTGGAGGAAGGCGGTGTCGATGATCAGGCTTTGGCATTTTGGACGACCAATGAAAACGTGACCGGAACATTCAGTTTCGATCTTGCCCTCCGCGCAGGCTACCCTGTCGATGGAGTCCGTCTACCAAATCATCCTCAGGCGCAAATCGTGAAAAAGGGGGATCAATGGCTTGTCCATATCGATAATCAATTGAATCCATCTCTCCCTCAGGGGCAAGAAGAGCCTGCTCTCACCCTTAACAATCATCAGAGCGTAGACAAAAACAACACTGTCGCAGCAGCAACCGATCCTGTGTTTCGCCTCAATACGGATATCGTTGTTTATTACCGTCACGCCGAGAACCTCCCCGGGGCGGTGGATCTTGTCGCGTATAAGAAATCTTCTGCCGAGCGAGGGACCTTTATGCTGACCGTGACCCCGGGGATGGATTTACAACCGATTACTGAAGGGCGCGATTGGGTTTTTATCCTGGATGTTTCCGGGTCCATGCAGGGAAAGTATGCGACTCTGGCTGAAGGCGTGGGGCGCTCCTTGCAGAGGATGACGCCTCAGGACCGGTTCAGGATCATTCTTTTTAACAGTTCAGCTCGGGAATTAACTCAAGGGTTTGTGATCGCAACACCAGAAAATGTCAAGCACCATATCGATGCGGTCGCAGCCATCCAACCTAGTGAAGGCACAAATCTTTACGAGGGGTTACAGCGCGGCTTGAAAAGTCTCGAGTCCGACCGGACCACCAGCCTCATTTTGGTGACGGACGGTGTGGCGAATGTCGGCGTTACACAACAAAAACAGTTTATCGATCTCATCAAAAAATATGATATCCGCTTATTCACTTTTATCATGGGCAATAGCGCCAATACGCCGTTGCTCGAGGCCTTGACCCGGGTTTCCAACGGGTTTGCCCTTGAGGTTTCAAACTCGGACGACATCATTGGAAAAATCCTGTTGGCTCAGAGTAAAGTGAATTTTCAATCTTTGCATGGGGCTCGCCTGGATATAACGGGTGTCAAAATCGCGGATGTCACCCCTAAAAATATCGGGAGCCTTTACCGAGGCCAGCAACTCGTGCTTTTCGGGCATTATTTTGGGAGTGGTCCCGCGACGGTAACGCTGAAGGGAAGGATCTCCGGCGAAGAAAAAGTGTACACGACCCGTTTCGATTTCCCGGATATGGCCGTCGACAATCCGGAAATCGAGCGGCTTTGGGCTTATTCCACCATTGAAATTTTATCTCAGGAGACGGAGGATTTTGGGGAACAGGCGGATCTTAAGAATAGCATTATCAATCTCGGCACTGAGTATGGTCTGGTGACAGATTATACTTCGATGGTGGTTGTCGAGGAAGATGTCTTTCAGAATCTCGGGATTGAACGGCGGAATCAGAACCGATTGCAGGTTGAAAACGCGGCCCAGCAGGCGCGATCTTCTTACGACGTGAGCAGAAGTCGTCGTGTTGATGCCAATCAACCGATGTTTGCGCACAACAGCCCGTCGATGAATGTCGGTGCCGGCGCCCTTGATCCGGTATCAGTTCTGGCCTTTTCCCCTTTATTATGGGGACTGAGATCACGCAGAAGGGTTGAGATTCGAAAGGAGTAAGGGATGTTTGCAGAAATAGCTCAATATCAATGTCAATGCCAGGGTGTCCGGAGGGCACCCTGGCGCACTCTTATTTTAGCCATGATCATGGGAGTGCTTTATGCCGCGGGGCACATGCTGTTCGGGTGTCTCATTTTTGACAAAGAGGCTATTTTGAACGGACAGGTTTGGAGGTTTTTGACCGGGCATTTTGTCCATTGTAATTTTGAACATTTTTTCTGGGACATGGCGGCCTTTATGATCCTTGGTTCGGTGATTGAGTTCAACAAGCCGCACCGTTTGGTCCCGAGTTTAGTGGCAAGCTGTTTTTTTGTGAGCTTATGGTTGCTGTTGGGTGAGAAACATCTGACAACGTACTGCGGACTATCCGGGGCCTTGAATGGATTGCTGGTCGTTGCCGCCATTCTGCAATGGCAGAGGTTTCATAATAAAATATTTTTTTTGGTCTTATTAGCGGCTTTTATAAAAATTATTTTTGAACTTACGACTCATCAAACTATTTTTTGTGATCTCTCGTCTCAATCCGTTCCAACCTCGCATTTGGCAGGGTATATCGGCGGCGTTATTTTTTATTTTTGCCAACCACGCCAATTCACACCATGACTAGTCCGTTGCTTGCCATTCCCACAGGGTGTCTAAGCTGTATTTGCGAGAGGGGTGCACTCATCGACATAGAGGGTAATTCCCGAATCTCAAGACATCGGTTACCCGAGTTAGTGGGACAGTGTCTGGAG
>CAYHZK010000096.1:0-8344 GCA_964361085.1 uncultured Planctomycetales bacterium | reverse complement strand
TACCCCAGAGAAACCAGTTTCATCAGATTTTTGTAGCCTGTGTTGTCCTTGGCAAAAAGGACCAGGTGTGAAGCCCCGCCCTGCTGAGGGTTGCGGTCATGCCGGCTTCCCGGCGCGACGTAGGCCTCGCAGCCGATGATAGGCTTGACCCCCAGCTTGACCGCGGTTTGATAAAACGGAATCGCCCCGAAAAGATTGCCGTGATCGGTCATTCCCAGGGCGGGCATTTTGTATTCGGCGGCCTTCTTGATCAGTTCCTGAATGCGGCAGGCCCCGTCGAGCAGGCTATACTGGGTGTGAACGTGCAGATGAACGTAATCGGTGTGGTACATTTTAATTTCCAAAGACTTCTCTTATTTCCCTCGAAGGCAAACCGGCTGTTATCTTAACATAAATCAAAAAAGCGGCTATGGGATTTTTAAACTGCGCGGGCAATCCTGAAGGAAAATTTACTCCCACTCGATGGTGGCGGGGGGTTTGGAACTGATGTCGTAGACGACGCGGTTGACGCCGTGGACTTCGTTGATAATGCGGTTGGAAATGCGCGTTAAAAGATCATGCGGAAGCGAAACCCAATCGGCGGTCATCCCGTCGACACTGTTGACGCAACGCAGGGCAATGACGTTTTCGTAGGTGCGCTGGTCCCCCATGACCCCGACCGTCTTGATGGGCAGGAGCACCGCGAAGGACTGCCAAATCTGATTATAAAGTCCGGCTTTTTTGATTTCCTCGAGAACCCGCTCATCGGCTTCTCTCAGAATTTCAAGCCGCTCCGTCGTGACTTCGCCGATGACACGGATCGCCAGTCCCGGACCGGGAAAAGGCTGACGGTTGAGAATCAAATCCGACATCCCCAAATGTTTTCCGATAATCCGGACCTCGTCCTTAAAAAGCTCGCGCAACGGTTCCACCAATTGTAATTTAAGATGCTTGGGGAGTCCTCCGACGTTATGGTGCGTCTTGATCGTCGCCGAGGGGCCGCCTAAGGGCGAGATCGATTCGATGACGTCCGGATACAGCGTCCCTTGCCCCAGAAACTCGACATTCTTGATTCTTTGTGCGGCTTCTTCAAAGACTTTGACAAATTCGTCCCCGATGATTTTGCGCTTTTCCTCGGGATCTTCCACGCCTTTGAGCCGGGTTAAAAAACGCTGCGAGGCATCGACACAGCTGAGATTCATCTTGAAATGGCCCTTGAACGTCTTTTGAACCGAGGTCGATTCATTCTTGCGCAAAAGCCCGTTGTCGACAAAGATACAATACAAATTTTTTCCGACGGCATGGTGCAGGAGCATGGCGGCAACCGAGGAATCGACTCCCCCGCTCAAACCCAACACAACTTTTTTGTTCCCGACCAGTTCCGTGATCTGCTTGAGCGACGCGTCAATAAATTTGTCCATCGTCCAGCGCGGCAAACAACCGCAGATATGGTAAACAAAGTTGAGCAAAATCTGACTCCCGCGCTGCGAATGCACAACCTCGGGATGAAACTGCACGGCAAAGATTTTTTTATTGCGATTGGCCATGGCGGCATAGGACGTATTGAGGGTGTGGGCCAGAGGCACAAAACCCGACGGCATTTTGGTCACCTCATCGGAATGGCTCATCCAGCAGGTTAAATTGGTGGGGAGATTGGCAAAGAGATCTTTATTGCTGTCCACAAAAAGCTCGGCGCGGCCGAACTCGCGTTCTTTGCTCTTTTTGACCGTGCCGCCGAACATCTGGGTGATGAGCTGCATCCCGTAACAAACCCCGAGGACCGGAAGCCCCAATTTGAAAATGCCGGGATCGGGGAGCGGGGCGCCCTTGTCATAAACACTCATCGGGCCGCCGGATAAAATCAGGCCCTTGGGGTTGTGTTGCAGAATCTCCTCGGGAGAAATATTGTAAGGAACGATGCGGCTGAAAACCTTGCTTTCCCTCACCCGCCGGGCAATGAGCTGCGTGTACTGGGATCCAAAATCTAAAATAAGGATAACGTCTTTGATCCGCGGTTTTGTGACTTTGTAAGTCAATCGGCTTTTATTTTTTGGTAAGGAGAGCGTCAGGGGTTTTTGTTTATGATACTTTTTGATCGGCATCTTCACTTTCCCATCCCAACGCGTTGTCCGACTTGAAAGACTTTGCCTTCCGTTTGAATGGACGGGGCGATGATCATTTCAACATCGTGCATCTCATGGACGTTGGCCGCCCCCAGAGATCCCATGGACGTCCTTAAGGCTCCGATCAGATTTTGCGAACCGTCATCCACCCTGGCCGGGCCGAACAAAATTTCTTTCAATGTTCCGGTTGTCCCGACCCGGATTCTTGTCCCGCGCGGGAGATTGGCGTGCGATGTGGCCATGCCCCAATGGTACCCGCGGCCGGGGGCCTCTTCGGCCTTGGCAAAGGCGGAGCCGACCATCACCGCGTCTGAACCGGCGGCCATGGCCTTGCAGATCTCACCGCCGATCCGCATCCCGCCGTCGGTGATGATCGGGACGTATTTTCCCCTGCGCTTAAAATAAAAATCTCTTGCCGCGGCGGCATCAACCGTCGCCGTGATCTGAGGGACGCCGATTCCCAAGACACCCCTTGATGTGCAGGCCGCGCCCGGACCGATGCCCACCAGCACGCCGGAGGCGCCGATTTCCATCAGCTCCAGGGCCATGCCATAGGTGACGCAGTTGCCGATGATAATGGGAATCTTGCACTCCTTGACAAATTTTTCTAAATCGAGAACCTTATATTGCGTGGCGATATGCTTGGTGGAGGCGACCGTGGACTGGACAATAAAAATATCGCAGCCGGCATCAATGGCGATTTTGGCAAAAACTTTGGCGTTCTGAGGGATACAACTGACGACGGCCGGGACCTTGGCCTTTTTGATTTCCCGGACGCGTTTGGCGATCAATTCTTCTTTAACGGGTTTCAGATAAACGCTTTGGACTAACTTTGTCGATTCTTCCGGCGAGGCGTTGGCGATTTCACTCAAAACCGCGTCCGGGTTATCGTAACGGGTCTGAATCCCGTCAAGGTTGAGAACCGCGATCCCCCCGAGTTTGCCCATTTCGACGGCAAACTTAACATCCACAACGCCATCCATGCCGGCCGCCAGGATGGGAACATCAAATTTCATATCCCCCAGGGACCAGGCGATATCAACTTCATTGGGATTGACAGTTACCATGCCGGGCACTAAGGCCACTTCATCAAAACCATAACATCGTCTGGCCCGACGCCCGATTCCAATCCATTCTGCCATAGGGTCATCAACCTCCGGAGATCCATCCGCACCAGCGAACTCAGAAATGAGAATGAGGGAATGTGTTAATTTGAGACTGTAGGTTAAGTTTAAATGATAGTTAAATTATGCAGAAATGTCAACGATTCTTTTCAATAAAACCCCCTGAAAATCCCGGGGGTTTTCCCCATCTTAGGCTTCTTCACAAACATTCCACTCAGTATCATCATGGAATGAGTCGATGATGATTTTTACTTTGGCCTCGCTCATCCGCTGTTGAATTTCCGAGTCTTTGGCCTTGAACGTATTGAATGGCCGATATTCCTTATTGGCCGGAAAAACAGCTTGCCAATTGCCGAGGTAGAGCCATTTCTCCAGGGTGTCATAGTCGTATGGCGGATGCACCAAGGTAATAAATTCATCCACTATTTCGTACCGCACACCCTCTATCGGTTCCTCTTCATAAAAAAACATCAGGGACATTTTACGGCCAGAAAGTCGCCGTATCAGCGCCTGTTTGTCAATGTCCGTTCTGAGTACAGTGGTGTGCATTTGAGAAACCTAACGCTCAGCATCAGCGGTTTACGAAGCGTGCAGCGCGGAGCAAATCCGTTGCATGCAGGGTTAGCCCGCGCCCTGCTTTTGAAGGCCCGTGTTTGGCTTAACGACGAGCAAGAGACTTGAAAAGAGGGCGGTGTGCATCATCGCACTTCGACGGCAGTGTATCGAAACGTTCCGTAACTCCCGGTGCTTGGCCGGGAATAATCAACCCAAGTTGTATTATAGTGCCCACTCAACCTTAATGGTTTCTCTCTACCCCGTTTCGTTCCTTCCGATGCGCCAGCACCCCATTTCAATTCACCGTGAACAATCCGTCCTTCTTCAATCCGAAAATCTGCGTCAACGGTCTGACTGTTTCGCGAGCGTGCCCAATATGCACTGTCATTCGTCAGCAGTATGGCGTAACCAACCGTATTGGGGCTGGGCCTAGCCACAATTTTTTCCAAACGCTGAGTATCCTTCATAAAATCGTATCGGCCTAAATCCTGTGCGCTTTGGTCGGTTAGTGTAAATTTCTCATCACCGACACGAACTGATAGGGCGCGAGTTTTGTATTTTAGTTCAACTGCTAAAGCCAATTTTTTCTGAGTAGCCCAAATATCCAAATGGATCGAGTTGCCTTGCAACTGTAAAGGAAATTCCAAACGAATAGAAGCGGCAGGTAATTGCCTGTGTATTTCCCAAGCAAAGGCGTGCTGAAAATCGGCTTCAGAGTGAAATACTGGCCTTTGACTTGCGAGAGAGGTAAGCACTTGGCTAATGTTTATCACAACCGACTCTTCGCCTGACGCTTGATTGTAGGCCTGCCACGATGGACATCGAGCGGGCTAACAATTAATATACGAATTCGCCTTTTGTAGGCGAAGGCGGATTGGGGTTGATCGTAATGCGTGAATTATACCATTTTCGTCTTATTTTTGACCCCTTTTTACAAAAAAACCATCGTCGGAATTCGTATATCGGGACTGTTGCAAAATGGCCAGATGCAAGGCATCGACGAGTGAGCGCGGAGACGTCCTTCCTCGTCGGACGTCGCACAAGCGAACGAGGAGATTAACGCCGCAGATGGGCGTTTTGCAACAGTCCCATATCCTGGCCTTTTTAACCCGAAATTTTCATTAGCTCGCGGGTTGACATCACGCAAAATGGTGTAAAATGAAGTCTGTAATCGGATTATGAGAGCTGGAGCAATCAAGAAGGGAGGCAGAAAAAGATGCAGGCGATAACGAAGAATATTGAGTGGCAATTTAGCGATAAAGAAGTGACCGCCTGGGGCGGGATGCGGATGTTCAAAGAATTTTACGATCGCACAGGGATACGCGAGGAGCTGGAGCGGATGGCGTTGCCAATGCCGGGATCGAATGCGGGATTTGATCCGGTGGTGGTGATGGAAAGTTTTTGGATGAGCGTGTGGCTAGGAGGTAGCCGATTTTCACATACGGCGATGGTACGGTTTGACGAGGCGTTGAAAAAGATTTTTTACTGGAAGCGCGTGCCGTCAGTGAGCACATTCACGCGATTTTTCAAGCGATTCAAGCGGCCGGATGTTGACCGGATATTTAACCACCTCAATACCTGGTTTTTTGAACAGGTGCCCGTCAGAACAATCACGCTTGATCTGGACTCAACGGTGTTGACTCGTTTTGGCGAGCAAGAAGGCAGTCTGGTTGGTTATAATCCGAAAAGGCCAGGACGCCCGAGTCATCATCCGCTGATGGCGTTTGTGGCCGATCTGCGCATGGTGGCGCACAGCTGGCTGCGTAGTGGCAACACGGGCAGCAGTAACGGCGTAAAACATTTTCTGGCAGAGACAATGACGATCCTCGGTCATCATCGCATTGGTCTGTTGCGCGCGGATGCGGGATTCTTCGACGGAGATTTTCTTGAGGATCTTGATACAAAGCGGCTTGAGTACATTATTGCCGTACGCATGAATCCGATCATCAAGATGAAAATTCAGGCTATTCGTACATGGACCAAAGTGGATGGCGGAATTGAGTGCGGTGAATTTGAATATCAGGCTGGCCCTTGGTCAAAGGCGCGAAGAATCGCAGTCGTTCGGCAACTGGTTGAGGAACGGCCGCAAGCCTGTGGAAAATTTTTGTTCGACATGCATGATTACAGGTACCAGGCGTGGGTGACGAATTTGCGTTTACCGGCTCCTGAAGTCTGGCGGTTGTACAGACAACGAGCCGATTCAGAAAATAGAATCGAAGAGCTCAAATATGATTTTGGAGTGAACGGATTTTGCTTACACAATTTTTACGCTACTGAGGCATCCTTCCGCTCGGTCATGATTGCTTATAACTTGATCAGTCTCTTTAGACAAGCGGTGTTGGGCGTCAAACTGCAGCATCGTTTATCGACGTTAAGATTCAAATGCTTTGCAATAGGAAGCTGGATTGGCAAAAAGTACCGCCGGTCAGTATTGAAAGTCGGCTTGAACGTCAAACGAAGGCCGTGGTTTGAAGGTTTGTTCTCAAAAATTGAAGAGTTTTCCTGGAATTTCGCTGCTCGGACTTGAGTTCTATTGCAAAATCCGGGTTTAATATCCCTCCCATCAGGGATCAATAAAAAACCCCGCGAATATTCTGCGGGGTTTTTTATATTTGATAATCAGAATGGCACTAATTCGCTTTCAGCGGATTAATACATCCCTCCCATGCCTCCCGGCGGCATCGCGGGGGCGGATTTTTCTTTCTCAGGAATTTCTGTGACCAGGGCCTCTGTTGTCAGTAACAACGCGGCGATACTTGCGGCGTTCTGCAGGGCGCTGCGAGTTACTTTAGCCGGATCAATGACGCCGGATTCCAGCATATTCACGAAGGCGTCCTGATTGATATCGTATCCGATGTTCACGTCCTGCTTCTTAAGCTGGTCGACGATGACCGATCCCTCCAGCCCGGCGTTCGCTGCCAATTGGCGGACGGGAGACTCCAGGGCCCGGCGGATAATGTCAACGCCGGTTTTTTCATCGCCTTTGAGTTTGAGGCTGTCTAGGGCGTCGATGGCGCGCAACAACGCCACACCGCCGCCGGGAACAATCCCTTCTTCCACGGCAGCGCGGGTCGCGTGAAGCGCGTCTTCAACGCGGGCCTTCTTTTCTTTCATTTCAGATTCTGTGGCGGCACCGACATTGATGATCGCAACCCCGCCGGCTAATTTGGCCAGGCGTTCCTGCAATTTTTCTTTGTCGTAGGAAGAATCCGTGCCGGCAATCTGGTTCTTGATTTGAGCGATCCGGCCCTTGATGGCGTCGGTTTTGCCGGCCCCTTCGACGACCGTGGTATTGTCCTTATCGATCTTGATCTTCTTGGCACGACCGCAATGGCTGACATCGAGATTTTCCAGCTTAATCCCCAAATCTTCGGTGATGGCCTTGCCTCCGGTCAAAACCGCGATATCTTCGAGCATGGCCTTGCGGCGGTCCCCGTATCCGGGCGCCTTAACGGCCGCGCACGAAAGGGTCTTGCGCATATTGTTGACGACTAACGTCGCCAGGGCCTCGCCCTCAACCTCTTCGCAGATGATCACGAGCGGTTTGCCGCTTTTGGCCACTTTTTCCAGCAACGGTAAGATATCCTTGATGCTGGAAATCTTCTTTTCATAAATCAGGATATAGGGATCCTCGAGTTCGCATTCCATTTTTTCAAGGTTGGTCGAAAAATACGGCGAGAGATACCCCTGATCGAACTGCATGCCTTCGACGATCTTAAGCTCGGTGTTGATGGTCTTGGACTCTTCAACCGTGATAACACCGTCTTTGCCGACGGCATCGAAGGCCTCGGCGATCTTCTTGCCGATCAAGGTGTCGTTGTTGGCGGCGATCGTCGCGACCTGTTCGACTTCTTTGGTATTTTTGGAATCGATTTTTTTGGAAAGGCTGGCGATCTTGGCGACAACCTTTTCTACGGCGGCGTCGATCCCGCGCTTTAAGGCCATCGGGTTGGCGCCGGCGGTGACGTTTTTGAGGCCTTCCTTATAAATGGCTTCGGCCAAAATGGTCGCGGTCGTTGTCCCGTCCCCGGCATTGTCCGAGGTCTTCTCGGCGACTTCCTTGACCATCTGGGCGCCCATGTTTTCATAGGGATCTTCAAGTTCGATCTCCTTGGCGACCGAAACCCCGTCTTTGGTGACGGTCGGCGAACCAAATTTTTTGTCCAGGACAACGTTTCTTCCCTTGGGGCCTAATGTGACCTTGACGGCCCTGGAAAGCTTCTCAACGCCTTCCAAGATCGCGCGTCGGGCTTCGTCCCCAAATTTGAGTTGTTTTGCCATATGACTTCCCTCCGTTGATTGACCCGCCTGGGGCGGATGAGATAAAAGTTAAAATTCCTTACTTGAGAATCGCCAGGACATCATCTTCGCGCATGATCAACAGGTCTTCACCTTCCGAAGTCGCGATCTCGCTGCCGCTGTATTTTCCGTAAAGGATGCGGTCGCCCACCTTGACTTCGAGGGCCTGAACCTGCCCGTTGTCCAAAACCTTGCCCTTGCCGACAGCCACGACCTTGCCCTCCTGCGGCTTTTCCTTGGCTGTGTCCGGAAGGACGATGCCCC
>CAYHZK010000095.1:0-8448 GCA_964361085.1 uncultured Planctomycetales bacterium | reverse complement strand
CCACAGCTCGGCAGCGTCGAGGAAGGTGACCAGCGACTCGTCCCCGTCGATGTCCATATGGGTCGTGGGCTCGTCGAGCAAAAGAAAATTAGGCGGATTCAAAAGCAGTTTCGCGAGGATCAGACGGCTCTTCTCCCCGCCGGACAAGACCTTGACGGGTTTAAAGACATCGTCGCCCTGAAAATTGAACAACCCCAGGAGACTCCGCATCACGACCGTCTGCACGCTCCCCTGGACCGCCGAGGCGAGCTCTTCAAGGACGTTGCGGTTGGGATTCAAGACATCGAGACGCGTCTGGGAAAAGTATCCCCGGATCACCTGATGCCCCAGCTTGATGTCGCCGGAATCCGGCTGAACGACGCCCGCCATCATCTTGAGCAACGTGGATTTCCCCGCGCCGTTCGGGCCGACAAAACAAATTTTCTGACCCCGGACCACCTCAAACTCCAGGTCTTTATAAATCTGCTTTTCGCCGTAGGCCTTGCTGATCTTGCGGGCGGAGGCCACGACATAACCGCTCTCCGTCGTGTTGGGAAATTCAAAATCCCGGATGCTCCGGCGCTCATACGGCATCTCGACTTCCTCTTCCTCAAGGCGTTCCAGCATCTTGCGCTTATTGCGGACGGCCGAGGCACGGTTAGGCTGGGCGTGAAAACGCTGGGCGAACCGCTCAAGCTGCTCTTTCCTTTTTTCGATGACCTTTTGTTTCTTTTCGAGAGTCCGCTGCGAGACATCTTTCTGTTCCTCGTAGGTCTGATAATTTCCCTTGATCTTGGTCATCTGCCCGTTCTCAAGAACGATCGTGTAATTGGTCACGTCGTTGAGAAACACCTTATCGTGCGAAATGATGACAAACGTCCCGTTATACGCGGCTAAAAACCCCTTCAGCCACAACGTCGCGTTAAGGTCCAGGTAGTTCGTAGGCTCGTCGAGGAGAAGCAAGTCGTACGGATAAACCAGGAGCTTCGCCAGAAGCGCGCGCATCTGCCAGCCGCCGCTCAACTGCGCGACCGGCTTGTGAAACTCTTCCTCCTTGAACCCCAGCCCGGCGAGGACTTTTTCGGCCTTGTGTTCCAGGTCATAAATCCCCATCCGCTCGAGCTCCTGCATGACATCGCCGTAACGCATGCTGTCGGCTTTCATGGCCTCTTCGAGATCGTGTTTTTCTTTCAGGAGCTTTTTGATGCGGTCGTCGCCCGACGTGATCTCGTCCATGACCGTTTGCGTCGACGCAAAATGCGCCTCCTGCGCCAGGTAACCGATGTTCAGATTTTTTTGCATCTGAACCTGCCCGCCGGTTGACTCCATCTGCCCCAAGATGATCGAAAACAACGTGGACTTTCCCGTCCCGTTGGGGCCCGTCAGTCCGATCTTTTCGTTGGGATAAATGCTCAGGTTGACGTCTTTGAACAACGTCCTCTGGGTAAAATTCTTCGAGAGATTGCTGATTGTGATCATGTTCGTTGTCGGACCGCTTCATACGCCACCACCGCCGCGGTGACGGCGGCGTTGAGCGAGTCTGCCTTTCCTTTCATGGGGATTGAAATCTTAACGTCGGCATGGTCCAGCCAAAAACCGCTTAAACCCTCTTTTTCGCTGCCGACGATGATGGCAACGCTGCCGCGCAGGTCGCTCTTTGTGTAAATTTTACTGGTGTCCGGTGTCGTGGCAAAGATTTTGACCTGATTCTTTTTCAAAAAGGTAACAATATCTTTGGGATCCGCCTGGACGACCGGCACCGTGAACACCGTGCCCAGACTGGCGCGGATCACGTTGGGATTGAAAATATCCGTCGAGTGTCCGCTGACTAAAAGGGCATCCACGCCGGCGGCGTCGCACGTCCGCAGGATGGCGCCCAAGTTGCCCGGTTTTTCGACCGCCTCGACGATCATCAAAAGACAATCCTTTTTCTTTTTGATATCGCCGAGCGTGCTCAACTTCGGCTGACAAACGGCGAGCACACCTTCCGCGCGTTCGCCAAACGCGACTTTCTGAAAAATCTCGCTGCTGATATCATACACCGGAATTTTACGCGATGAAACCTTCGTGATGACCTCAGCGACATTTCCCTGCCCCTGCCCTTCATAAAGTTCCGGGCAGACATAAAGTTCTTTAACCGCGGCGCCGGCCTCAACCGCCCGCGAAACCTCCCGGATCCCATCGACAATGGTCAGCCCGCGCTCCCGCCGGGCCTTAGCCTCGCGCAGTTTAACGAGTTCCTTGATTCGGGGATTAGTTGAGCTGGTGATTTTCATCCGCGCACGATCTTGATAAGAGCCGGATTCTCCTCAAAATTTTCGCTCCGCCACGACGCGATGATCTCTTCTTTTTTCTCAGGCCACAGACGGGCGTAGGTGTCCCAGCCGGTCCGCGGGCCCTGGCGGTTGATCCATGCCGGGTTGAGGCGGCAGCTCAGGAGCCCGTCGGGGAGCGCAGCATTTTTGACCGCCTTGTAGGTCCAGTACGTCCAGTGAAATCCCATGTCATCGAACACGCTGAGGGTGTCCTTCAGCCAGTGGTCTTCGCCGTAAAGACCATCCCGGGCGTTGACGCCGAATTCTCCCACAAAAAGAGGGACACCACGCTTTTCAGCGGCCCGGCGGTAATGCTCCATCCTTTTTAAGATCGCGCCGCGATCATAGCCGGCCGACGCGTACGACAACAGCGGCACGAGGTTGAACGTAAAGTCGATCGGCTCGTAAAAGTGCACGCTCAACGCCAGGTTCCCGTCTTCAAAATCCTCGAGGCAATCCATATCCGTCGCCCAGCGGTTGCCTTCGACAAAAAGGATGTGGTTCGGGTCGGCCCGACGGATCGCGGTGATGAGCCGTTTATAAAAGGCATTGAGCAACGCCGTGTTGTCCAGCACCGGCTCGTTTAAAAGATCATAGCCGATGACCGCGGTTTCATCTTGATAACGGCCGGCAAGACATTCCCAGAGGGCCACCGTGCGATCCTGGCAGTCCTTGCTGTCCCACAACTCCGCCGGGCCCAGACTGTCCGAATGCCAGTCATGGTTCTGGGCGCCGCAGGCGGCATGAAGATCAAGGATGACGCCCAGATCATATTTTTTCGCCCACCGTACGGCACAATCGAGATAACCGAGACCGTTCTCGTCGTAATGATACGGCTGCGTCTCGATCAGCCGCGCGTTGAACGGAAGGCGGATGCAGTTAAAACCCCAGCCGGAGATCCGCGCAAAATCCGTTTCACCGATAAAATTTTCGCGAAAGCACGTTTCAAAATCCTCAAGCGCCGCCCGCCCCAGGGCCTTTTGGAATTCCTCCTTAAAAACGCGCTCGGCCCGGTTGGGCGCGTGCAGGATGTAACCCTCCATCATAAGCCAGCCGCCTAAGTTCACGCCCTTCAACCGCACAGCCTGGTCTCGACGGACAATCCCGGTTTTGCTGGTCTTGAAAAACATCTTTAAAGCAGCTGATGCGTGGTTAAAAATTCCCGGACCCCTTTGACAAAAACATTTAAAGAAAGCGAGTAGCCCTCATTGTGATTGCCGGAAATGTTCAAAAATTCCTTGGGGCCGGGGCTCATGTTGTAAAGTTTCTTCCCGAGGTCATAGGGCACGACTTCATCGTCCGGGCTGTGGATGAACAGTTTCGGCGCCGTCACATTTTTGATCTTCGCGGCGGAATCAAACTTGATGGCGATCAGCCACGACGGGACAAAAGGGGCGAGGACCTTTCCCATATCGACCGCCGAGGGAAACGTCGAATCCAGGATGAGCCCGGCCACAGGGCGTTTGGAGGCCACATCCACGGCAGCGGCCCCGCCCAGAGAGGCCCCGTAAACCACGATCTTTTCAGGATCGATATCGTTGCGGCTCCGGAGATAATCAAAGGCGGCCTCACCGTCGCGATACATCCCCTGCTCCGTCGGCCGGCCCTGGCTTTGGCCGTAACCGCGGTAATCAAAGATAAAAACATTGAGGCCCAGTTGACGGAAATTTTCGATTTTTTCAATCCGGTCCCCCATGTTGCCGGCATTGCCGTGGCAGAAGATGAGTGTCGCCGCCGTCTCGCTGTTGGCCGGGGCACGGACAAGCCAGCCGTTCAAACGGACATGGTCTTCCGTCGAGAAATAAATATCTTCATAACTCAAGCCGACATCCCGCGGTGTCGACAAAATCCTGCGCGTGGGGTGAAATAACGATGTGTATTCCAGGGAACGGACATAAATGATCAAAAACAGAAGAATGACGACGAAAAAACCAAGAATCTTCATGCTATATGTCCTTGCCGGGTTTTCGCTGCGGGATCAGGGCCGCCATCAAACGGATGGCCTTGAGGACATCGTCGATCGGGCACGGCTTGGTCAGATAATGATCCGCCTCCAGCGAAAACCCCTTCTGGATGTCTTTGAAGTCCTGGTGGGCGGAGATGATGATGACCGGCTGCCATTTTCCGTCGGCGCCGCTTTCGCGGAGCCGCTTGAGCACGGTAAACCCGTCGAGCTTGGGCATCGTGATATCAAGCAAAATGATGTCCGGCGAATCATGGCCGATCTTTTGCCACGCCTCCTCCCCGTCGCTGGCGGTGATGACGTCGAACCCCGCGGCCTTGACTTTCTTGGCCATGATCTCAAGGACCTCGGGCTCATCCTCAGCCATCAAAACGCGAACCCCTTCCATAAATCTCCTCACAATCCGGCCGGCCGCGCCGACGTATAACTATGAACGTCGTAATGGATGGCGGTCGGCGGCATTTCAATTTTATCGATGGTGACCCCGGCCTTGGCAAAAAATTCCGTGGCGAGGGTGTCGTGAAAATCGGAAAAGACAACCACCCGCTGCACCCCGGCGGTGATGATCGCCTTAGCACAGGTGGTGCACGGCATGTTGGTCACATACGCGGTGGCCCCTTCGACCGCGTGCCCGCGCCGGGCGGCCTGAACCAGGGCGTTCATCTCGGCGTGGACGGTGCGGACGCAGTGGTTGTCCACGACGAGACATCCCACGTCCTCGCAATGCTCGTCGCCGGGGATAGAGCCGTTATAGCCGGTCGCGATCACGTTTTTATTTTTAACCAGGACGCAGCCGCAGTGCATCCGCGGACAGGTGGCCCGCTCCGAGGCCAGCATCGCGAGTTTCAAAAAATAGTGGTCCCAATCCGGACGGTGACGATTGGTTTTTGCCTTGGTCGGCCTGGTTGTTTTTTTCATCGCTCCCTCTCTTCTGTGTTCTCCCATATTACCAAATGACCTCTCGATTGCAAGCGGGCTTTCACACGCTGAAACGGAAATAGGCCACATCGCCGTCCTTCATTTCGTAATCCTTGCCTTCGAGCGACACGAGCCCTTTTTCCTGGATGGCGCGGTAAGAGCCGAGCCGCACAAGGTCGTCATATTTGTGGATCTCCGCCCGGATAAAACCCCGTTCGATATCGGAATGGATCTTTCCCGCCGCCTTGGAGGCCGCCGTCCCCTGCGGGATGAGCCAGGCCCGCGTCTCCTGCGGCCCCGACGTAAAAAAACAGACCAGTTTGAGCAGCCGCTGCCCCGCCCGGGCCAGCGTCGCGAGCCCCGGCGAGGTGATGCCCGCGGCATCGTAATAGGCCTTGCGCTCCTCCGGCGGGAGTTCGATGATTTCCGCCTCCAGCTTGGTGCAGAGGACGACCACCTCCGCCTTCTCCCGGGCCGCGCGCTCCTGCAACGGCCCTAAAAGGTCCGGCGCCGCCCCGCCTTCATCCGTGTTGGCCACGTAAAGGACCGGCTTGGCGGTCAAAAACTGATACTCGCCGATAAATTCTTCGGAGAGGTTCTGACTCCGGGCGGACTTCCCCTCGTTGAATCCTTTCAAAACCTGTTCGAGAACAGCAACCTTTTCCCTGGCCGCCTTATCGCCGGCCTGCGCCGGCTTTTTATATTTGTCCAGCGCCTTCTGGGCCTGCTGCAAATCCGAAAGCAACAGTTCGGTCTCAATCACATCGGCGGCATTGAGCGGGTCCAGCGTCGACAAGACGTTCACGACGTTGTCGTCATGGAAACACCGCACCACATGGCAGATCGCGTCCACCGAGCGGATATGGGAAAGAAATTTATTGCCAAGCCCTTCGCCCTGGCTCGCGCCCTTGACGAGCCCCGCGATATCCACAAAACGGATTCCCGCCGGGGTGATCTTGGCGCTGTTATTCTTCTCGGCCAAGACGTTCAACCGCTCGTCCGGCAACGGCACCACCCCGACGTTAGGCTCGATGGTGGTGAAAGGGAAATTTTCCGCGGCGACACCCGCGCCGGTTAAGGCATTAAAGAGCGTTGATTTTCCGACGTTAGGCAATCCGACGATACCGATTTCCATGCCGCTTCCTTTCGCAAAATAAAACTTCTGTTTTTCGCTTCACGCTTCACGCTTCACGAACGACGATAAAAATTCCCAAACCCTTCGCAGGCCCTCCCGGAAGATCTCCTCCGGCGGCAAAAGGCTCACAATAATATACGGCTCGTCCTGAAAATTAAAAAAATATCCGGGATGGACGTAAACATGATATTTTTCCAAAAGTCCCGTCACAAAATCTTCCTCATCGATCCCGGACGGGAGTTTCACGACCGCGTACCATCCCCCTTCGGCCCTTAAGACCTCGCCCTCGCCGCCGTCGGTAAAAATCCGGCGCAACAATTCATAATTACGGCGGATGCGGCCCATGATCTCACCCTGAATGCCAGAACGCAAAGGCAGCCATTGCGGCAAGGCGTTTTGGACCGGCGTGTTGACCGAAAGATACGTGTCCGCGATGACCTCCAACCGGCCGGCCGCTTCTTGAACAAGGTCCGCCGGGCCGTTGACAACGATCCAGGACAATTTCATCTGCGGCAGCCCCAGCATTTTTGAAAGCCCCCCCAAAACAAACGTCAGGCTCTCCCGGTTCTTCGCGAGGCTCAAGGCATCGCCGCTCTTTTCAAAACGGTAATCCAAAAACACCTCATCCGCGATGATGGGCAAACGGTGGGTTTGGCAAATCCGGTTCAGCGTTTGAAGTTCTCCGGGCTTAAAAAAGGACCCCGTCGGGTTGTTGGGGTTCACCAGGGCAATCGCGCGCGTCGTCGTGTTTATCATCGCTTTTAGCCCCGCAAAATCGGCCGTCCATTGTCCTTCATAAATCAACGGATAAAAATCCATGTGAAGATCATTGAGACCGGCTAAAAACTCAAAGAGCGGATAACTGGGGCAGGGGAACAAAATCCGCTCCCCCGGACCGGCCAGAAGACGAAACAAAAAAGAATACCCTTCCGACGTGCTCGCCGTTAAAAAAATCTGGTCGGGGCTCACAGAGATATTCTTCCCGGCGTAGTAGCAGGCAATGGCTTCCCGAGCTTTCAAATTGCCTCGCGCCGACGGCGCATATTCCATATTCGGCAGTTGACTTAAGGGCGTCAAAATCTCCGACGATGGAAACACAAAACCGCAGGACGTGGGGTTAGACTCGGTCAGGTCAAAAACCGTTGTTCCGGCGCGACGCAAATTCTCGAGCGACACGGCGATCGTGTTGGCCGCCAGTTCCCATTCTGTCCGTTTGGCAAACATGTCTTAAATATCAGACCTTATTCTTCTTCAGATGACTCCCCATTCTCACCGCGGATTTTGGCGATCTCATTGTCGATGATCAACAGGGAACGTTGTTCGTCCTTGCCGCCCAGTTTAATGATGTTGAGGATGGTGGTGAAAAGATTTTCCTCCTCCAGCTGCTCCGCCACATACCACTGCAGAAAATGATGCGTGGCAAAATCCTTGGCCTCAAAACTCAACTCGACGAGCTTGTTGATCTGCTTGGTGACGTCCTGCTCCTGGTGAAGCGAGATTTCAACGACGTCCTTCAGCGATTTGTAGGCGTTGGCGGGTTCTTTGACGGACGGGACGATCGCGTGCCCGCCGGCGGTGTTGATGTAACGGATGATCTTTAACATGTGCATCCGCTCTTCATCGGACTGGGCATAAAAAAACGCGGCTGCTCCGCGCAGCCCCTGAATTTCGCACCAGGAGGCCATCGAAAGATACGAACTGGAGGCGTAGGCCTCATAAGCGATCTGGTGGTTCAAAGCCTCTTCGACCTTTTTCGTTAACATAAAAACTCCTTTCCTCATTCCTTAAAGCGTTTTGTGCTGAGATAATTCCCGGATGAGCGTTGTTGTCACACTTCTGCTTTAAAATTGCTGAAAAATAAATTTTTCAAGCCTGTCAGCCGTAACACTGGTGCAATTATACCCGCTTGCCCGCCGTGGCGCAATTCTTATCCAACCCCACTGGAGAAAGGAGCAAGACCTCCAAAACATATACTGACACCTCCCGCCCAACCGCGTCGTCATACGATCCAATTGGACGAACGAACACTCTACTCTCGTTCTCTTCGCACAATTGATCAATCATACGATCAGATTGGCCGCGGGGACACGGCACACAACGCTCTTTGACAATCTTTTATCCGTTCTTGCGCGTCATAA
>CAYHZK010000094.1:0-8452 GCA_964361085.1 uncultured Planctomycetales bacterium | reverse complement strand
GGTAAAATATCTGTTGATAAACGCCTCGCCCAAGCCCACGGCCTCAAAGATTTGGGCCCCGCAATACGATTGGATCGTCGAGATCCCCATCTTGGAAATGATTTTAAACAGCCCCTTGCGGGTGGCCTTGATAAAATTCTTCCGGGCGTCTTTGACCGTGAGTGTCGACGGATAAAGCCCCTGTTGGATCTGGTGTTCGATCGTTTCAAAGACAAGATACGGATTGATGGCATTGGCCCCGTAACCGATCAAAACCGCAAAATGATGCATCTCGCGCGCTTCCCCTGTCTCAAGCACAATGCTGACCCGGGTGCGGGTGCCCTGATGGATGAGATGATGATGCAGGCCGGCGCAGGCCAAAAGCGACGGCATCGGCACATAAATCTTGTCCACACCCCGGTCCGAAAGGATCAGGATGGAATGACCTCTCCCGATCGCCTCGTCCGCGGCCTTAAACAATCCTTCCAGCGCCGCTTCCAGCCCCTGGGGCCCGTCGGACTTTTTGAAAATCATGGGCAGTGTCGTTGCCTTGAGGCTTGCGAGATTGATGTCACGGATTTTTTCCAGTTCTTCATTGGTGATCATCGGACGCGAGAGGCGCAGACGATGACAATGCCGGGGACTTTCTTCCAAAAGGTTGCCTTCCGCACCCAGCATGACGTTCTCCGCCATGACAATCTCTTCGCGGATCGCGTCGACCGGCGGATTGGTCACCTGGGCAAAAAGCTGCTGGAAATAATTGAACAGCGGCTGAGGACGGTAACTCAGAACCGCCAGAGGCGTGTCCGCGCCCATCGACCCGACGGCTTCCTCGCCGTTCACGACCATGGGCTCCAGCACAATTTTCAAATCTTCGAGGGTGTACCCAAAGGCCCGCTGCCGCTCCAGCAGGGTTTTTTCTTCCAGCCCATGCACATGCCGGGGGGCCGGCAAATCCGTGATGTCAACTGCATTCTCCTTGAGCCATTGCTGATAGGGTTGACGGGTCGCATAATCGCGCTTCAACTCCGCATCATCAATGATCCGGCCTTCGAGCGTGTCGACCAAAAACATCTTGCCCGGCTGCAGCCGTCCTTTTTTAAGGATATTCTCCTGCGGCACCGGCAAAACTCCGGTCTCCGAGGCGATGATCACGGTGTCATCCGTGGTGATCCAGTACCGGGACGGCCGCAACCCGTTGCGATCCAGAACCGCGCCGATATACCGTCCGTCGCTGAAGGTGATATCGGCCGGGCCGTCCCACGGCTCCATAAAACAGGAATGAAATTCATAAAAGGCCTTCTTTTCGGGATCCATGCCCTCATGCGCCGTCCAGGCCTCAGGGATCATCATCATAATCGCATGCGGCAGGGAACGGCCGCCTAAAACCAGCATCTCCAGAACATTATCAAACGTCGCCGAGTCGCTCCCGTGCGGCACGACGATGGGAAGGACTTTTTTCAAATCACTGCCGAATGCCCTGGAGAAAAATTGTTTTTCCCGCGCGTGCATATAATTGATGTTGCCGCGCAAGGTGTTGATTTCGCCGTTATGAGCGATCAGACGGTACGGATGGGCCAGGGCCCACGTCGGGAATGTGTTCGTGCTGTAACGGGAATGGATCATCGCCAGTGACGAGACCATCGCCGGATCCGCGAGATCGGAAAAAAACCGGTCGACCTGTTCCGCCATCAATTGCCCCTTGTACACCATGGTCCTGGTCGACAGGCTGCAAAAATAATAATAATTCCGCTGGCCCAGGGTGGATTCCTGGACTTTATTGTACAGACGTTTGCGGATCACATAGAGTTTGCGGTCGAGGTCTTCCGGTCTTGTATCGCGGCCCCGGCCGATAAAGAGCTGCTTGAAGGCGGGCATCACGGAACGCGCCACCCGCCCGATCCTGGACTCGTCGTGCGGCACCTCGCGCCAGCCTAAAAATTTTTGCCCTTCCTCATGAATGATATGCTCCGTCCACTCCTCCATGGTATTGCGCTCGGCGGGATTCGGCGGCAAAAACACGATCCCGGCCCCATATTCGCCTTCCGGGGGGAGAGTGATATTAACCTTGCCCGTTTCCTTGCGCAAAAAGGCGTCCGGCATCTGGATCAAAATCCCGGCCCCGTCGCCGGTCTCGGGGTCACAACCGCAGGCCCCGCGGTGCGTCAGGTTTTCCAGAATCTTAAGCCCGTCGCGGATGATGGTGTGGGATTTCTTGCCCTTGATATTGACAACAAACCCCACCCCGCAGCTGTCGTGCTCGAAGCCGGGATCATAAAGCCCTTGTTTGGGAGGTAGACCGCTCATAGTTTTTGTGTGACAAAATTTGACGAAAGGGACGACAAACCAAGACTACAGCAAGGCGACATTTTAACTTTTTTCCGTCCCACTTGCAAATGAAATGTTTCAGGAAAACAGGGACAAGCCCATTGTTCCTCCGGCCGTAAATTCAGCATGCCCCGGGTCGCTGACCCCTTATTCGGATACGGTTTCCTGGTATTTATTCGTAATCGGCAACCGCCAGTCTTTGCCGAAGGCGCGGGGCGTGAGTTTGATGCCTGGGGGGGCCTGACGGCGCTTGTATTCGCTTTGATCGACCATACGGATGACCTTTTTAATGATGTCCTGGCGGCCGCCTTCCCGGACAATCCTTTTGAGAGAACGGTGTTCTTCGACATAGTCCTTGAGGATCGGGTCAAGCACGGGATACGGCGGCAGAGAATCCTCATCCTTCTGATGGGGCCGCAGTTCAGCGGTCGGCGCACGGCTAAAAATGCTTTCCGGGATCGCCCCGTTGAGCCGGGTGTTTAAAAGTTTTGCGATCTCATACACCCTGGTCTTCGGCAGATCTTTAATGACGGCGAAACCGCCCGACATGTCTCCATACAGCGTGCAATATCCCACCGCGATCTCGCTTTTATTGCCCGTCGTCAGGACCAGCCATCCGAACTTGTTTGAAAACGCCATCAGAATATTCCCGCGGATACGGGCCTGGATGTTTTCTTCGGCCACATTGCTTTTAAGGCCGGCAAACCCCTCTTTCAGCGCGGTCAGATATGATTGATAAATCTCATCAATGGAAATCTCCTTAAACTCCAGACCCAAATTTCGCGCCAACGCCGCAGCGTCGGACCGGGTCTCTGAAGACGAAAACCTCGACGGCATTGATATCCCGATGACATTCTCCTGCCCCACGGCCTCGCGGGCAACGGCGGCCACGAGCGCGGAATCGATCCCGCCGCTCAAACCCATGACGATTTTTTGAAAACCATTCTTGACCACATAATCTCTCGTGCCCAGGATCAACGCCTGCAAAATCCGTTCATTCTGCGTCAGACGATCACAGATCCGGCGTTCAACAGGACACCGTTCCGCGGATTGAAAACCCGACGGAATCGCGATTTGTCCCTTTTTCAATCGCTTCCCGGGCTTGGGCGCCGCCACCGGGATGTCCGCAACCAGAATATCCTCGACAAACTGTTCCGCCCTCGCCACAATCTTCCCTTGCGGGTTGACGACCATGCTGGCCCCGTCAAAGACGAGCTCGTCCTGACCGCCCACAAGATTCACGTAGCAGAAATACGCATCACACTGTTTGGCCCGGCGGATCAGAAGTTTTTCCCTGCGCTCGAGCTTTTCATAATCAAACGGGGACGACGACAGGTTGATGATCACCCGCGCGCCGGCGCGGGCCTGCTCCAGATAAATTCCATCCTCCGACCAGATGTCTTCGCAAATGGTGATCCCCAGACCGACACCGTTGAGAGAAAATACGGGCTGCCGCCGCCCTTCGAGAAAATACCGTTTTTCGTCAAAGACGCCGTAATTCGGCAGATCGCGCTTGTGATAAATGCCCCGGATTTTTTTCTGCGCGATCACCGCGGCGGCGTTATACAAATTTTTATTTTTGTCCGCGTCGACAAACCCAACCACCGCCGCGGCCCCGGCAACATGCCCGGCAATATCACGAAGCGCCGCGATATTGTCCCGGACAAAATGCTCTTTATGCAACAGGTCCTCCGGAGGATAGCCCGTCACGGCCATCTCCGGAAAAACAACAAGATCGACCTGAGCGGCCACGGCCTTTTTAAGGCCATCGATGATTTTTCCCCGGTTGCCGGCCAGGTCACCGACGATCGTGTTGATCTGGGCGAGAGCGATGCGGAGCATGTTTGGAATTATTTCCTTTGAACAATAAGTTTCAAAAAATTCCTGTAAATCGCATCGGCTTCCTGTTCGAACGCCGCTTTCTTCTTTTCATACTCGGCCAGCATCTCGGCCTTTTTTTCTTTTAAAAGCCCTGGATTGTTTTTGAAATATTCCTCCGACCATTCCCGAATGCTTTTATCCGTGATCTCGATATGGAATTGAAAGCCGTAGGCCGCCGGACCGACCTTCAGGGCCTGGTGCGGGCAATCCGGCCCGGACACCAGCCATTGGCCGTTCTCCGGGATGGCAAAGGTGTCTCCGTGCCACTGAAAAACAAACAAATCCGGCCGTAGCCCCGCAAAGAGGGGATCGTTCTTTCCCTCTCCGGTTAAGGTCACCGTCCGCCACCCGATTTCTTCCGTCGGGGATCGTGAGACCCTGGCCCCGCAGGCCTTGGCCAACAGCTGTGATCCCAAACAAATGCCGAGAAAGGGAACCTCGTCCCGCAAGACACCCTGAATAAAAGTGTTTTCCTCTTTTAAGAACGGATATTGATCCTCCTCATAAACGTTCATCGGGCCGCCCTTAAAAATTACCGCATCCTGATCTTCACAGTTTTCTGGAATACGCCCCCCCCGGCTCAGATCAACGACACATCTCTCATAACCATGCCGTTCAAAAAACGCGCCGATCGTTTCCGGGCCTTCAATATAAACGTGTTTAATATAAAGAATCATAAATGAGTGCCTGACTTACGGAGCCACAGGCGACGTCAAGTCAGCCTGCGCAAATTTATCCCAGGAGACTGCGACCTAGCAGCCGACAAGGGATTTCCATAAGCAATAAGCGGAGCGGGGCTAAATTCTGTCCCCCCTCCGCTTATTGCAAACCAATCCGTTAACAAACTCCTGACCCGGATCAGATCAAATACATCATCTGGGCGTACGTCGGCAACGGCCATTGCTCCGCCGGCAATAACTGCTCCAGCGCATCCACGTGTTCACGGAGCTTGACCATCCCGGCGAGGATTTTATCCGATTTATGGCCTTCCAGCGCGGTCTCGAGTTGACCCACGGCGACTAAGGCCGCATCGGTCTGATCACAGACATCCTTCAACAGACCCTTGCTGGCCGTTGTTTTGTTGCCTTTCCCGGCACCGGCGACGGCCTTGATCGTCGAAGCCAGCTCATTCTGGTATTCAATGGCCACCGGAACGATCATGGTCTTGGCAATCTCGACGGCGCACTGGCCTTCGTATTGAAGAATGGTCTTATAGGTGTGCGTATAGACCTCATACCGGGACAACATTTCCTTGCGAGAAAGAACGCCGTGCTTTTCAAAAAGCGCAATCGCGCTCTCTTTTTTGAATTCCTCGAGGGCTTCCGGTGTCGTCTTCAAATTCAGCAACCCGCGTTTTTTGGCCTCGGCGTGCCATGCGGCGGTGTAGTTGTCGCCGTTATAGAGCACGCGCTTATGCTTCCTGATGATGTCGCGAAGGAGTTTTTGCAATGACTCGTTAAAATCCTTCTTGGCTTTCATATCCGCTTCGAGCTTGTCGCTCATTTCGCTGACCGCTTCCGCCACGATCGTATTTAAGACGACGTTGGCGCCGGCCAGACTCATGTTCGACCCGACGGCGCGGAACTCGAACTTGGCACCCGTGAAGGCAAAGGGCGAGGTTCTGTTGCGGTCGGTGGCGTCGCGCGGAAGTGTTGGGAGAGAATCCACGCCGATTTCGATAAAGCCGCCGCTCTTCGAGGACTTGGCCTCGCCTTTTTCGATCTGCTCGATGATATCGGAGAGCTGTTCTCCGAGGAAAATCGAGATGATCGCCGGAGGGGCTTCGTTGGCGCCCAGACGATGATCATTGCCCGCGGACGCGACAGCGGCGCGCAAAAGCCCCGCATAGGTGTCAACCGCCTTGATAACAGCGCAGAGAATGGTTAGAAACTTTGCGTTTTCATGGGGGCTACTCCCCGGGGAAAGCCAGTTCTTGCCGTCCGGTCCGACGATGGCCCAATTGTTATGCTTGCCGGAACCATTAACGCCCGCAAAGGGTTTTTCGTGCAGGAGACAGGCCAAACCGTGACGCTCGGCCACAACACGCAAGGCCTCCATGACCAGCATATTGTGATCCACCGCGAGATTCAACTCCTCGAAAATGGGCGCGATTTCAAACTGCGCCGGAGAAACCTCATTATGGCGGGTCTTGGCCGGAACAGCGAGTTTCCAGAGTTCGCGGTCCAGGTCTTCCATAAAGGCAATGACGCGGCTCTTGATGGCTCCAAAATAATGGTCTTCCATCTGCTGATGCTTGGCCGGTCTGCAGCCAAACAGGGTCCTCCCCGTTTGAAGAAGATCGGGACGCTGAAAATAAAACTTGCGGTCGATCAGGAAATATTCCTGCTCGGGTCCCAGCGTCGCGTAGGCGCGCTTTCCTTTAATATCAATGCCGAACAGTTTTCCTAAACGGCAGATCTGTTTGGAAAGGGCGTCGCGGGACCGCAGCAGCGGGGTCTTTTTATCCAGGGCCTCGCCGTGATAACCGCAGAAGACCGTCGGGATGCACAGGGTGGCGCCCTCCGGCCCTTCCTTGATAAAAGCGGGGCTGGTCGGATCCCAGGCCGTGTAACCGCGGGCCTCAAACGTGGCGCGCAAACCGCCCGACGGAAAACTCGAGGCGTCTGGCTCGCCCTGGATCAATTCCTGTCCGGAAAACTGCAGAATCACCCCGCCTTCGTTATCCGGGGCGATAAAAGAATCATGCTTTTCCGCGGTTGTCCCCGTCAGAGGCTGGAACCAATGCGTAAAATGCGTCGCTCCTTTCGAGACCGCCCAGGTCTTCATCGCGTCGGCCACTTCATCGGCGATGTCCGGATCAAGACGTCCGCCCTCTTTGATCGTCGCGCTCAACGATTTATAGGCCTTTTCCGAAAGATAGTTGCGCATCTCGCGGAGGCTAAAGACATTCTTGCCATACAAAGCCGGTATGGATTGAAACTCTCTTTTTTCTGTCGATTCTGTTCGCGCGTTTTCAGCAATAAAATCGCGAATCACCGCCTGGACTTCCTTTGTTCTCGCTACTTCGTTCATCGTCTTACTCCCCCTTCAAGAGTTTGCTCTGTTTTTATTTCTTAGCTTCATTATTAGCCAATGGCTTCCGGGCCCTCGTCACCGGTGCGGATACGGACACACCGCATCATGTCAACGACAAAAATCTTGCCATCACCGATCTTCCCCGTCCTGGCGCCCCGGATAATCGCCTTGATCGTCCGGTCAACAAAGTTTTCATTGACCCCGATTTCCAGTTTCACTTTGCGCAGAAGGTTGCCGGTTTCCTTAACCCCCCGGTAAAACTCATCAACGCCCTTCTGACGGCCGTGTCCTAAAACCTCACTGACCGTAATCAGGTTGACTTCTTCTTTATACAGCTCCTTTTTAACTTCCTCAAGCCGGTGCGGCTGAATGATCGCAATGATCAATTTCATGATATATCCTCCTCAACCTCTCGTTAACAAAAGACAGGTTTCACAGATTTATTCAAAGATCGTATACGCTCTTTCGTGATGCTGGCTTAAGTCAAGCCCAATGACTTCGTCTTCCTGGCTCGCTCTCATGCCAACGACCGCATCCACAATCTTGAAAATGATGGCCGTCATAATAAAGGTATATCCGATTGTGATGACAACAGCGAGGAGCTGGATGAAGAGTTGTTTGGGATTGCCATATAACAATCCGTCGGCGCCGGCGGAGTTGACCGCCTTTGTGGCAAAAACACCGGTCATCAAAGCGCCCCACATCCCGCCGATCCCATGCACGCCAAAGGCATCGAGAGAATCATCATAACCCAATTTCGGTTTGATAACACCGATGGCAAAAAAGCAGACAACGCTGACGGAAAGACCAATGAGGATAGCCCCCACCACATTGACAAAACCCGCCGCAGGGGTGATGGCCACAAGACCCGCAACAACACCCGTTGCCATACCGAACATCGTCGGTTTACCGCTGAACTTCCATTCGATCAAGGCCCAGCTTAAGCCCGCAGCTGCGGCCGCGGTGTTGGTCGTCAGGAAAGCGCTGGCCGCCAGACTGTTGGCGCCCAAAGCGCTTCCCGCGTTAAACCCGAACCATCCAAACCACAAAAGACCGGCCCCCAAAACAACAAAGGGAAGATTGTGGATTGGCATGGCCTTATTGTCATAACCAACACGTTTGCCAAGAAACAAGGCCGTCACCAGGCCCGCCACACCGGCATTGATATGAACAACGGTTACGCCGGCAAAATCCAGAGCACCCATATTTCTCAAAAATCCACCGACCG
>CAYHZK010000093.1:0-8518 GCA_964361085.1 uncultured Planctomycetales bacterium | reverse complement strand
TCAGGCCTGTAAGGGACTTGCACCCTCAAGTAAATGCGCCCTGCCGGGCGCACAATAAGAAACCCCGCAAGAGAGCGGGGTCGCAAGGTGCAATACGGTTTCGGCTAACCGGGGTCAGCCCTCAAAGTTTAACGGGATTCAGCATGTTTTTCGTCAATGACAGCCGCAGGAGCTTCCGCAGGAAGACGATTTTTTGGGCGAAGACTTCTTGGCTGATTTTTTTGCCGCTGTTTTCTTTTTCGCCATGGGATTGACCTCCTTTTAAGGTTACGTTGCTTAGTTTGAAATCTCGCTGTCCGACTCGGCAATGTCGCCGCTGCCGTGAAGATAGGGCGCCAGACGTTTCCAGGTCTTAGGGCCGGCCTTGCCGTCGGCGGTCAATCCGTTTTTTTCCTGAAATTCCAGGATCGCTTTTTTGCTCCGGGGCCCTAAATTCCCGTCGATGTTCCCGCTGTAGAAACCGGCGTTCTTAAGGGCCTGCTGAATATCTTTTGATGTGGGGTTGGTCACAGGAGGCGACAGGGAAAGCTCAGGGGCGGGACCGGACATCGGAAAATTCGTCTGATTGACCACGAGGGGCGCCGTTTGTTCCATCGACGGCGTCATCCCGCCTTTCGACTCGACGAGAACGGGGCGCGGCGCCAGAACCGTGCTTCCCGTCTGATCATTCTCAAAAGACATCTCTTTGCGGGACGCCCCTGACCCGCAGCCGGCCACGCATAATATCGCTATAGCGCTTAATCCTAAGGACAAAACTCTATTCATAGGGTTGCTCGACTTTCGTTCTATTTTAAGTTGCACCGCATTCAATTTTAACAGGCGCCACCAATTTTATCGAAATTTTATCAAAAGTCAAGGAACGCCCTGGGGACAAATCCCGAGGTTGCCCTCAAAACTTCTTTTTTGCCGGCGAGGTGTCTCCGGGGCCTTTTATTGTTCCAGCAGCTGCTCAAACTTTTGAATATCCTGTGTGGGGAATTCACAGGCGTGGTTTTTGCAGACATAGGCGGTGGTCTGCCCCTGCAAGTGTTTTTGATTCTCGACGAACGGCACCACGGCCATGATGGCTTCAGCGGCCTTGAGGGATGCCGGCCTTAAGATCACGACCTTGTTGGGAATAAATCGTGAATAAAGACTTTTGATCATCGCCTGGGTCTGCGCGTTCCGGGGATCTCCCGCTAAAACAATTTCCCGTGAAGGGCCGAGGGCAAAATCGAGGGCCGAGAGGGATTGGGCATAGGCCGTCGGCGCCGACGTTAATTCCTGCCCAAAAGTCCTGAAAAACCGTTGGGCCTTGCTGTCCCAATCCCGGTTCAACGTTAACCGTCCCAGGCGCAGCAGATCCAGCGCTGCCATGGAATTGCCGGAGGGAATCGCGCCGTCGTAAAGCTCTTTTTCCCGCACGATGAGCGGCTCGGCGTCGGTCGCGGTGAAAAAAAACCCGCCTTCCCTTTCATCCCAGAACAGACGGATCATGTCGTCCGTGAGCTGTACGGCTGTTTTTAAATACTCCGCATTGAATGTGGCTTCATAAAGATCGATCAACCCGTGGATAAAAAACGCGTAATCCTCAAGACTCCCCGGAATACCGGCTTCCCCGTCGCGATAACGATGCAGGAGCCGGCCGTCATTCCTCACCAGCGTTTTTAAAATGAACTGCGCGGCCTTTTCCGCGGCATCACGATACCGCGGCTCCTCCAGGACGCGGGACCCCAATGCCAGGCTCGAGATCATCAAACCATTCCAGTCGACAAGCACCTTGTCGTCCCGGTGAGGCTGGGGCCGGCGATTGCGAATTTCAAACATTTTTTCCTTCGCATTGTCGAGAATCCTCTGGACCTCGTCTAAAGTTTTACCGAACCGCTGTGCTGCTTCCTCGACGGTGCGCGCCGCATAAAGGATATTTTTCCGGGTAAACTCCCCCTGGGGATCCGAAAGGGCGTTGCCGTGAGGCTCAACCCCGTAAACATAATTAAACAACTCCGCCGCGTCCCGGCCCAGAAGATCAACGATCTCCTGGTGACCCCAGACGTAAAACGCTCCCTCTCTCTTGACGCCTTCCTCCGGATCGACGCTGTCCGCGTCCTCCGCCGAATAAAACCCCCCGAGGTCATCCGTCATTTTTTCTAAAACATATTCAAAGACATCACGCGCTGTCCGTGCGTACCTTTCGTTCCGGACGGCCTGGTAGGCCTCCAAATACGCTTTTGTCAGGATCGCCTGATCGTAAAGCATCTTTTCAAAGTGCGGGATATGCCACCGTTGATCCGTGGAATAACGGTGAAACCCTCCGCCGATGTGATCGGACATTCCCCCTTGGGCCATTTCCGTCAGCGTCGTCTCGACCATCTGAAGGGCCATGGGCTCGCCGGTGCGTTTCCAAAATCGCAACAGAAAGGAAAGGTTGTGCGCCGCGGGGAATTTGGGGGCTTCGCCAAACCCGCCGTAACGGGCATCAAAACTCCGCCGATATTGCGCGTAGGCCGCAGCGCACGTTTCCGCGTCCGGCGAAGGGCCGGCCCCGACGGGTTCATCAAAGGTTTTCGCCTGAAGATGCTGTGTTAAGGACTCGCTGGAGCGGACAAGATTGTCTTTGTTATTTTGCCAGGCCTCGCTGATGGACAGCAGCACCTGTTTAAACCCCGGGCGCCCCCACTGCGAATCCGGCGGAAAATATGTCCCCCCGTAAAACGGTTTTCGGTCCGGCGTCAAAAAGGCCGACAGCGGCCAGCCGCCGCTCCCCGTCAGGGACATCACGGCCTTCATATAAATATTGTCGAGATCCGGCCGCTCCTCCCGGTCGACCTTGATGGACACAAAATATCGATTCATCACCTCCGCAATGTCCGGATTTTCAAACGATTCGTGCGCCATCACATGACACCAGTGGCACGTCGAATATCCGATGGAAAGAAACACCGGTTTGTTTTCCGCCTTGGCCCTGGCGAAGGCCTCATCCCCCCACGGATACCAATGGACAGGGTTGTCCGCGTGCTGCAAAAGATAAGGGCTCTTTTCCCGGGACAACAAATTTCGACCGGAGCCGGGGTTGTTCACTGCGTCGTTTTTGGGCATAGCCTCCACTCCTCTCTCCTCAAGAGACCGGCGAACGGTCTTACTCACGGATCGCCCCGGATTAAGGGCAAAAAATCCTGCAAAAAAACCTATGACAATAACCCCCGCAACAATCCTTCTTGTTTTCATGCCGGCTCTTTTCCCTCGTCGCTATACAAACTGCTGAACCGGTCCGGATGCGCGCCCAGCATCAAGGCCGCCGTGATTCTGGCGTTGACAAAAAATGTTTTGAGGATGCCGCGCCTTTTCCATCGCCGGGCGGAACAGATGACGGGAAAGGGCAGGATCCCCACGTTCCCCGCGTTTCTCAATCTCTTTGTAAATAAAATATCCTCGCAGATCTTAACCTCGGGGAACCCGCCCACGCTCAAAAAAATATCCTTCCGGACAAAAATCCCCTGATCGCCATAAAATATTTTAAAAATTTTGGCCCTGACATTCCCGGTCAGCGCAATCCAGCGATAAATCCACGCCGGATCGTCCAGCACCTGACTCAGGCATCCTCCAATAGACCCGCCGGATTGTACCGCCGCTTCGATTTTTTGAAAATACTCTTCCGGGATCATCGCGTCGGCGTGGAGAAAGAGGAGAACGTCCTGCCGCGCAGCAGCCGCGCCGGCGTTCATTTGCCGGGCCCGATTTTTAGGAGCCGTGAGAACCCGGGCCCGGGCGGGGATCCATTTCAGCGTTTGGTCCCGGCTACCGCCGTCGACAAAAATCAGATCGCAAAGCCCGCCGAGCCTCTGAAAATACTCCTGATTCTTTTGAAGAATATCAGCTTCATTATAGACGGGAACAATGACAGTTAGCATAAACGTATTTATCAAAATGGCATTACCATTAACCCATTCGTGGAATTCGACGGCTTGTCAAAAATTTTACGGTCACGTTTAGCCTGTCACTGTCCGACGAACCGCCATAGGCGGTGAGGAGTTTGACAGGCTGTGACCGTAAAATTTTTGACGCTTAAGCCGTCATGGAACGAATGGGTTAATGGCAATGCCGGACCTTGGAAAACGTTACTTCCCTCCGTGTTCCTTGCCGCCGTGCTCCTGATGGCTGCCTTCATGCTCCTGATGACTGCCTTCCGCCCCGCCGTGTTCCTTATGGCTACCTTCCGCTTTAACAGGAATGCGGTTATCGGTGGCGTCATAGGTATAGCGCTCTTTGCCGCCGACCTTGTGGATCCGAACATCGACCACGCTCAACGCGCCGGCCTTCTCCTCCACATCCAGGTCCAGATCGAGCATCTCTCCGGATTCCGTATCTTTAAAATCCGCGCAGGAGTAATAATAATTTCCCGTCTTCCCGACGCGCTCATGGACCCGGATCATCTCGAGTTTGCGGGTCTTTCCGGTCTCAGGGTCCGCCACGTCAAAGGTGCCGGAGGCCTTGGATTGTTCCATGACATGGGCTTTCATGGCGTTGCGGATATCGTCGGACGATGGCTGGCTGGCCTTTGCGGCGCCGCCGTGCTCCTTGGCAGCCGGGGAGCCGCCATGCTCTTTTTTCATACCGCTCCCGCCGTGTTCGGCGCTATGGGCAACGGCAGCAACACCCAGGGTGAAAAAAAACGCGATCATGAAATTCGTAATTCTTTTCATGTTTTTTCCTCTCTCGTATCAATTGTGATGATTAAGTTGAACACGGCTTGTCTTTTCCATTCTTTGTTGGGTTAACTTCCACCTCCTTTCGCGGCGTCCACATCCTTAAAATGGAATGAGGTCTTCAAATCCGTGAACTCGCTGCCGTCGATCTCGGCGTAAGGATAAACAAAATAGTTGAGCGGTTCGGCGTTGGCGAGCGGTTCTAAGACGATGTCCCGGCCGATGCTCAACTCCAGGCGGTCTTCGCCGATTGTGCCGAAATAGTATTCAACCTTTTCCTTTTTCTTCCAGGCCTCGGAAATATCCACCGGGATCCACCCGGTTCTCTCGTCGAAAAACTCCGCCCAGCAGTGATACCCGGGGATGTCCCCTTCGCTTTTGTCCGGACTCACGGGCACACCGATCACAAATTTGGCCGGGATATCAACCGCCCTCGCCAGGGAAATGAACAACGAATGAAAATCCGTGCAATTCCCGGATTTGATAAGACACACTCGTTCCGTGTCTCCCTTGCCCCACCCGGCGGCGGTTTTATCATACGCGACGGTTTGAAAAACATACTCATAAATCGCCCGGGCCTTTTCAACCGTGGTCTCTTTCCCGTCCGTGACTTCCCTGGCCAGGTCTCTGACCCTGGGGGTCAACGTGACCAGACGATTGGGTTTTAAATATTTTTCCATGTCTTCCTGAACGAGCGCGAGGGTTTGCCCCGGCCCCGGCTTATTGGAATATTCATAACGTTTGACGCGATACCGAACGCTCAACTGCACACGCGACTCCCCGGGAGACCTGATGGTGTAGTTTAAAATTTTGTTGTTATACGTTTTATCCTTTGTGATAACGGCGAATTCCCGCGGCTCCACCCGGTACGAGACAACCTCCTGATACGGGGTGTCGGATAAAAAAGGAAGCCAGACCTTCAATTCTTTCGCGCCCGGCGGGATATTCGCGATCGCGACGTGATAATCAAAATCCAGCGTTCGCGCCCTCGGGATATTGGCCCAGACGGCCGTTCCCAGCAAAGCCAGGGCGCCCGCGAGAAACAGCACCCCTTCCTTACGCATATGATCTCCTTTCTTGCTTTTCGAAAGCCGGCGGAATGGCATCATGACCAAACCCGGCAAGGTTAACTCCTGTGGATTCTTAAATTCCTTAAGGCCGAAAACGATTCCTTCCTGCTGCGCATCCCCGACCAGCGTGCCGAAACAGCGATCCCAAAACGAAAACACCGTCCCGTAATTCGAATCCGTTTCCCGGGGCGAGTCCGAATGGTGAATGCGGTGCATCGACGGCAAGACGAGAAACCGCCGCAGGACGGATTCCAGCGGCGCCGGAAGGCTGATATTGCTGTGACTCAACTGGGTCATAAAAACAAAAATGATCTTAAAAATCCGCACCTCCCAGATCGTCGCGCCTAACGAAAGGATCAGAGAATAATTGATAACCGCGGAGATCGTCATTTCGCCAAAATGAAAACGGGAGGCGGTCGTGACATCAACCTCCGGATCGCTGTGATGGACACGGTGAAAACGCCACAGAAAAGGGACGGCGTGATTGAGCCGGTGCCAGAGGTACATCGCCAGGTCAAGGAGGATGATGGTGAGCGCGATGCGCCCCAACGCATTTAACCCCAGGCGGCCATAGAGGTCAAAATGAAAGATGTCCTTAAACAGTTCCGTCTGCCGAAGCAGGATCACGAATCCCTGGTCGACGATGAGCAGATTCAGAAAGCTCAGCGAAAAATTACGAAACCATCTTCGCCACGGCGAAACATCCGGCCGGCGGAACGGGACGACCCGCTCCAGGATCAAAAAAGCCGCGATCCCCGCGATGCCCAGGAACGATACATAAACCGGCAGCCGGTCATTCATGTCTGATTTGCCTCTTTCTTAAAAAATCCTGTAAAAAATAAATCAATCCCAAAAAAAGGATGGCGATAAGGATTTTCCAGAAATGCCCGGGATTCGTGATGACGCTGATCAGCGACGATCCGAAATACACAAGAGCCAATGACCCGGGGATAATACCGACCGCGGTCGCCAGAAAATAATCCCGGAATTTCACCTTCGTCAGGCCCAGGCCGAAATTCTGAATATCCCAGGCCACATTGGGGATCAGGCGGATGAGAAGGACCGTCATGAACCCCTTGTTTTCAATGGCCTGGTCGAACCGGCTGAACCGGCCCTGTATTAATCTTTCCGCAAAATCCCTGGCCAGATACCGCGCCACCCAGAATTCGGCCGCCGCCGAGAGATAGGCCGCGATCTGCAAATAAATAAACCCCGGCCAGCCCCAGATCGCGCCGGCCGCGGCGGACAGGATCGAGGCGGGGAAAAGAATCAACGGCCGAACCAGATAAAGAAGGATATAAACAACCGGGCCCCACGCCCCCAGAGCCAGGATGTTTTTTTTAAAAGACTCCACCGTGACCCCGGAGAAATCAGTTTCAAAAACCCTCACGGCTAAAAACAGCATCACACAAAAAACAATAACAAGACCTAGCTTCATCCACCGTGTCTTAAAAAATGTTTTCATACGCTTTTAAGGATTTTAATCATCAGTTTAACCGCGGGATGATTCCCTGTTTCGACAAACGGCTTGGCCGCGGTCTTCTTGACCAGTTCCGACAGCGTAGGATAGATAAACAACGTCTGCGCGATCTTCGCAAGCGGGATCCTCCGGGACTTGGCGATCAAGAATCCCTGGATGATCTCGCCGGCCCCGGCCCCGACGATATGCGCGCCCAAAATGAATCCCCGTTTGTCCGCGATCACCTTGACGAGGCCTTCGGTGTCCGCGTCGGTCACGGCCCGGTCAGCGTTGGTATAAGGAGTCGTATAAACTCTAATCCCGGCATACTTTTCCCGCGCCTCATGTTCCGTGAGCCCCAGGTGCGCCAGTTCCGGATCGGTGAATGTCGCCCACGCCATATTATCGTAATTGACGCGCTGCCAGGCGATGCGCCTGAACATCGCGTTACGGACGGCGACCGAGGCCTGATACGCGGCCACGTGGCTGAACTGATACGGACTGGCGACATCCCCGCAGGCAAAAACGCCGGGGTTGGTGGTTTGCAAAAACGGGTTGAGTTTTAAACCCCGATCCGTGCATTCAACCCCGGCCTTCTCCAGATCAAGGCCGCTCAAATTCGGGGCCCGTCCGACAGCGATAAGAATATTCTCCGCCGCGATCTCCTCCCTGCGCCCCTCCCGATCCTCCAGGGTTAAAACAACCTGCCCGTCCTTCCGGGCGGCCTTCACGGCCTTCTTCCCCGTCAAAATATTGATCCCTTCTTTTTTAAATCGTGCCGCAACGATCCCGGCCAATTCCGGCTCCTCCCGGAATAAAATCCGCTCCTGCATTTCGACAAGAGACACCGTCGTTCCCAGACGGCACAGGGCCTGCGACATCTCCGAACCGATCGGCCCGCCGCCCAAGACAATCAGGCTCGACGGCAGGGCGTTCAGATCAAAAATATTTTCGTTGGTCAGATATCCGATGTCTCGCATCCCGTCGATGGAAAGAACGACGGGATGCGAGCCCGTGCAGAGAATAAACCGCTTGCCCAAAATCCTCGCGCCATCGACATCCAGTGTCCGTCGGTCTTCAAACCGGGGATTGCCGAAGATCACGTCGATCCCGCGTTTGCGCAAATCGTCGGGCTCATGATGCGTCGCGATTTCCTTCACAACATCGCGCACGCGCGCCAGGACGCCGGAGGTGTCAAGACTCGAAGGATTTTGCAACGAAACTCCAAACCGCTCCGATTCCCGGATCATCCGGGCCACATGCGCGGATTTCAAAATCGCCTTGGAAGGCATACACCCAAACCACGT
>CAYHZK010000092.1:0-8607 GCA_964361085.1 uncultured Planctomycetales bacterium | reverse complement strand
AGAATTCCTCGGGATAGAAAATCTACGGGGAAAGTCATTCCTCGATATTGGTTGCGGAAGCGGCTTGTTTTCTTACGGGGCCTTCCAGTTGGTGGCCGAGCGAATCGTGAGCATTGATATCGACCCTTTTTCCGTCCAGTGCTGCCAACACATGCATGAGGAAGCCCATCACCCGTCCCATTGGCAAATCTCCCAGGGTTCCGTGTTGGATAAGCCGTTCATTTCTCAATTCAAAGATTTTGATATCATTTATTCCTGGGGTGTCCTGCATCATACGGGGAGAATGTGGGAGGCCATCCAGAACGCAGCAGAACTGGTCAAGCCCGGCGGGGTATTTTACATTGCCATTTATAATAAAGTTGAAGGTCCGATCGGTTCGGAATTCTGGCTGAGAATCAAAAAGATTTATAATTTTGGGCCAAAATTTCTGCGGCCGGTTTTGGAGTTTCTTTATACTGCCGCGCTTGTTTCGCGAGAAATCGTTATGAGACGAAACCCCGTCAAGTATGTAAAAAACTACCAGCAGGACCGCGGGATGAGCCTCGATACCGATGTGAAAGACTGGTTGGGCGGTTATCCCTATGAGTTCGCGACCTCCCAGGAGATCATTGATTTTATGAAAAAACATTTTCCCGCTTATGTCTTAACGAATACCAAAACATGCGCGTCCATCGGTAATAATTGGTTTTTGTTCAAACGTCCATAAAATAATGCCCACTGAGCGGATCAAAATATGCTTTGTGCTCAACTCTCCCCGTTTGGGAGGCGCCGAAAAACGGATCCTGGCATTAGTCCGCAATATCGACCGTTCGCGTTTCGCGGTTTCGTTGATTTTTTTCAACGCGGCAGGGGAATACGCGCGTTTCATTCCGGATGGGATTGAGGTCAAAAATCTGGCCTTCTCCTCTCCTGTCCCAAACCCGATATGGATATGGCGATTAGCCCGGGCCTTTCAAACTCTGGCTCCCCATGTGATTTTTAGCGGCATGGGATATCCCAACCTTATGTCTCTCCTGGCCCATCAAGTTTCTAGAATACCGGCCGCTGTCGTCATTAACGAGGTCAGCGTCCTCAGAGAGCATCTGCTCGGCGACCCCTGGAGCGCCGTGAAGAAGGCCTTGTGCCGCTGGCTTTATCCTAAGGCAGCCCGGATCATTTTTCCCACACAGGCGGTATGGGAGGATCTTGAAAATTTTTTAAAAATAACATTTTCCCAAGGCTTGGTGATCCCTAACTTCATCGATGACAAACACATCGCCGCCATGCTGGACGAACCCGATGGGCCTTTCTCTCCGACCTCACCGGGACGGAAGATCGTCATTTCTGTCGCGCGACTCGAACGCGTAAAGGATATGGAGCTCGCCTTAAAGGCATTGACTGAACTGCAAAAAAGTCTCCGTTGTGAATATTGGATTCTCGGGACGGGCGAAGAAGAAGGACGTCTAAAAATCCTGGTTAAGGAACTCGGCTTAACGGAGACGGTCAAGTTTTTGGGTTTTCAGGAAAATCCTTATCACTATTTGAAGAAAGCCGATGTGTTTTTGCTGACTTCCCGATCGGAAGCGTTCCCTTGCGCGTTACTCGAAGCCATGTTTTGTCATAAGCCGTGCGTCGTTTCCTATTTCAACGGTTCCGTCGCTGACATCATCCGGCAGGATGTTGATGGGATCATCGTCAAAGAGCGCTCCGCGGAAAAGTTTGCAGGCGCCTTACAGAGGGTGTTAAGCGATGAGGCCTCCGCGCAGCGCCTGGGAGCATCAGCCGGGAAAGCCGTCGAAAAATATTTGGCCTCAAAAATTGTACGGCAATATGAAGATCTTTTTTTAAAAATAAAGTCAGGAAACGCGTGATGTGCGGGATTTTGGGAGGCACAAAAAAAGATTGGCGTTATGATCAGGCTGTCGCGGCCCTGCGACACCGCGGGCCCGATGGAGCGCTTGTTGTTCCTCTCGAGTCGTTGACGCTGGGATTTGCGCGGTTAGCGATCATTGATTTGAGACCGACGGCCATGCAACCGATGAGCTCCTCAGATAAGTCGGTCTGGATTGTTTTTAATGGGGAGATTTATGGTTTTCAAAATCTCCGGGAAGACTTGATCCGTCGGGGGCATCGCTTCCACACCACTTCGGATACCGAGGTCCTTTTGAACGCCTACCTCGAATGGGGCGATGGCTTTATGGACCATTTGGATGGCATGTTTGCCATCGGGATATATGACAGTCGTGTCCAGAAACTCAAACTTTTTCGTGATCGACCCGGGATCAAACCGCTTTATTATTATGCCGACGGCAAGTCCTTCGCGTTTGCGTCTGAATTGAAGGGTTTGACAAATCTCTGTCATGATGTCGTTTTCGATTATGACGATACGGCTGTTTATGATTATTTGACCTATCATTACATCCCCGAGCCTAAGACATTTTATAAGAATGTCTACAAACTTCTGCCCGCGCACCGACTGACTTATGATATTTCTTCCGGGACAATTGATTCCATCGCTCCCTACTGGCGGCTCGAACCCGTCGTTCATCCCATTTCGCTCGATGAAGCCTGTGAACAATTAAGATCATTGATTAAGGAATCCGTGCGGGAACAATTGGTGGCGGATGTCCCTTTGGGCTGTTTTTTAAGCGGCGGCATGGATTCCAGCACGATTGTCGCTGAGGCAGTCCAGTCCAAAAAGAATATAGAAACCTTTTCCATAGGTTTTAGCGATGAGAAATATTCGGAAACCTCTTATGCCGAACTGGTCGCGAGGCATTATCAAACACATCATCATTCCAAAATTCTCTCGAATCGCCGGGCGGAAGAGCTTTTTCAATCGCTAAAGACATGGTATGACGAACCTTTCGCGGACACCTCGGCCTTCCCGACCTTTTTGGTCTCTGAGTTTGCGCGACAACGGATGACGGTGGTTCTGTCCGGCGATGGCGGCGATGAAGTTTTCGGCGGATATACCCGCTTTAAACTTTTCGAAAAATTATCCCGTCTGCCACGAAATTCTTATCCCGGATGGAGAAATTTTATCTCGGGCCTGCGGAAAAAGTTACCGGCGAATTCCTTTTTATACAAAGCATTATGTGGAATCGAAATTATTGGAGGCGATGACCTGGAACTCTACGGCTTAATCATGGGAGAATTCCCTTACCAGTGGCGCAAACGCTGTGCTGCGCATTGGGGGCTTCGGGCCGATTATGATGATTACTGGTATTTTCGGAAACATTATCGTAAAGATTTGCCGGTCCTGACGCGAATGCAATATCTGGATCTCCACACCTATTTGCCTTCGGACATTTTAACAAAGGTTGATCGTGTTTCCATGGCGGTTTCGCTGGAGACCCGGGTCCCTTTTTTGAGCAAAAAGATCATTGAATTCATGTTTTCTTTGCCCGAAGACGTCCGGTTTTATGGTGGACAATTGAAAGGGCTGCTGCGGGAAACCTACAAAGATATCTTGCCTGAGGCAGTTCTGAACCGCCGGAAGATGGGGTTTGTCATCCCGTTTGATTATTTTGGATGCAGCTACGATCAGATTCAACAAAAAATCTTGCGAGAAATTTTTGATATTCCTTTGTCTGCGTAAGATAAAAATGGCATAATTTGAGTCGGATATTTTAAAGAGAATCGTTTAGCATTTTAAGAACTATGTTAAAAAATCTTGTATTTATCGCTCAGCTCATCCGCGCAAAACAATGGGTCAAAAATGCGTTCATTTTCTTTCCTCTGATCTTTTCCGGGAATTTGGGCAGCCCATCCCTCTTGATAAAAACTTTTTTGGCGTTTTTGGGATTCTGCTTCACATCAAGCGGAGTCTACGTCCTTAACGACTTCATGGACAGAGAAAGGGACAGGCTTCATCCTAAAAAATCTCGCCGTCCCCTTGCTCAAAACAAAATTTCCGCCAACGCGGTCCAGTTGCTTATTCTGTCTCTGCTGACATTGGGGATGGGGATTTGTCTCGTGGCCGATCCCATGGTGTTTCTTATGGCGATCATCTATCTGGTTGTGCATCTGGCGTATAACCTCGCCATAAAGAATATCGTCATTCTCGACGTAATTTTTATTGCCCTGGGTTTTCAGATCCGGATTTGGGCCGGATCACTGGCTTCCAATGCCATACCGTCGGTGTGGTTACAGTTGTGCGTCTTCATCTTGGCGCTTTTTCTTGGCTTCAATAAACGTCGTCACGAACTCGAAACCCTCCACGAACAGGCCTCTCATCATCGCAAGGTCCTCGCCGATTACACGACATATCTGCTGGACCAAATTGTCATGATCTGCTCGACCTTAGCGATTGTTTTTTACGGTCTGTATACCATTTCAAGCGACATCGTCAGCCGATTGGGAAACCACAATATGGTCTATTCTGTTATTTTTGTCATTTACGGAATGTTCCGATATCTATATCTCGTTCATGTCAAGAAGGCCGGCGACGATCCCGGGGAATTGCTCTTTACAGATAAATCCCTGATCATCAACATCGTGCTTTGGATAATTTTTGTAATAATAATTCTATATCGATGACATCCTATTCGTAATTTAATGATTAAAAACACAGCCAAAACCCTTCATCACGTCATCAATTTTGGGAATTACATTCTCGACCAAACTCGATCGGTCGAATTCATTAAGAATGTCAGGTCAACATTTGGGACGAGGATACTGGTTGCTTTCTGCAGTGCGACAGTCGGTGTCCTGGTGGCCAGATTTCTCGGGCCGGCGGGCAAAGGGCAATATTCCGTGGCGATCACATTGGGGATGATGGGCGTTTATCTTTCGCTGCTTGGGCTTAACGCCTCAAATACTCATTTTGTAGCGAAACGGCGTGATTTACTGCCTCATCTTATCAGCAACAATATTTTGTTTAGCCTGATAGTCGGTGTTCTGTCGCTGATGGCCATTGGGCTCGTACGTCACTTTTTCCCGAAACTGATATTAATCGACAGCCCCCTCCTGTGGGCCTTTTCTGTCTTATGGATACCGCTGAGCCTTGCCAATATCCTTTTCCAAAGCCTGCTGATCGGCATCGAGAATATCCGGAAGTTCAACACCGTGGAGCTCCTGACCGCTGCCGCCGGACCTCTGGGAATCGGCATCATGATTCCCTGCAATCGCATCAGTGTGGAAAACTTCTTTTTCTGTTCCCTCATTGGTCAAATCCTGGGCCTCGCTTTGGGTGTATATTACGTAAAGCCTTTCATTAAAAACCTTGTCGCCAACTTATCATGGAAACTGCTGAAAGAAACGTTGTGGCATGGGTTAAGAGTTTTATATCTCACGTCCATCTTTTTCTTTTTGCTTTTAAGTGTTGATCTGTTGATCATCAAGTACTATCTCGGTGAAAAACAAGCAGGGTATTATTCGGTAGCGATGGCATTGGCCAATCTGCTGCTTCTCCTGCCGGGCGTAATCGGCACACTGCTTTTTGCCAAGTTATCGGCCATCCCAGAGGCGGAAATGAGATGGCATTATACCCTCAAGGTTATCAAATGGTCGGTCGCCATGATGCTCGTTCTGTTGATCATCTTTGTCTTCCTGGCGAAACCCCTCATCTTATTGTTTTTCGGCCAAGCCTTCCATCCGTCGATTATTGTATTTGTCTGGTTGACGCCGGCGATTTTCTTTGCTTCAATAGCTATTATTTATCTGAACTATTTTTCGGCGGAAGGGATGTGGATGATCAGCACGTTTTCGACCGCCGCCACAAGCGCCATCAATATCATCTTGAATTTAAAAATGATCCCCCTTGTCGGTATTCTTGGAGCATCTTATGCAGCAAACATATCGCACGGGATACTGATGATGATTTTAATTCTCTATATTTTCTCCAGAAAACAGCGAATTGGGAACAAGGGCGACACCTTCATCAAACACTCACCATCAAAGGAGTCAGTTTTATGATCGAGAAGCACATCATTGAATCCTGGCCGGATAAAGATTTATCAAAAGCCGTCTTGGAATATTATGATTTATTCGGCCGTTACACAAAGCTTGGCATTCAGCAATGTTTAGACGAAATGCAACAGGTCAAGGATTCGCTAGGCGGCAGAAAATTTGAGAATTTTTATGAGATCGGTTCTGATGAGGGCGGCTCTTTATGGATCTATTCCAATATATTCCTGCGCCCCGGGGCAGAAGTCTTCTCCATCGAAGTCAAGGTCAAGCCGATTTTGTTGAAGGTGATCGACGCTTTATCAAAAAAAGGGTTTAATATTCGATTGGTTAAAAAGCCATCGATGAAATTCAACCCGGATGAAAAAATTGAATTCTTGCACATCGATGGGAACCACGACTATAAATCCGTACGACCGGAATTTGACAAGTATTATCCGCTCATGAAAGACAATGGGATTATTTTACTACATGATACGCTGCTGTGGGACGGGCCGATCAGAGTCAGGGAGGAGCTTGAAGAAAAATACAACTGCGTAACATTTCAGGGGACGATGTTGATTTCAGAAATCTTTGGACATCCGACTCGGACAAGCACCGGCATAACGATGGTAACGAAATGAGTGTATAACCTTTGCAGTCTCTGTTCGACGAGTCATGAATTCATCATCAATCCTGCTCATCAGCCTGGAATCCCTGGTTTGGTCACAGGCAAAGCACCTGTCGTATTGCGCGCAGTTGGGGCTCGAAGAAGGGCTGGCCGCACATGGGGTCAATGTCGTTACGATCCCGAGCTTATGGTCCCGCCGCGCTAAAGACCTGATCGGAAGACAATCCTTTGACCAAATCTGGGTCGAGCTGGTCCACACCAATTTGAGCGATGATTTTTTTAAATGGCTCACAACACTTGCGCCCATTCGTGTCGGGTTTTTGCTTGAATCGGCAGAATATTCGCCAGAGGAACATCAACGTCATCCTTTCTTAAACGGACGGATAAACCTCATAAAAAGCCATTTGAAATTTATAACTCACCTTGTTGCCTGCGATGAACACGATGCCGAAAATTTTCAGAAAGTCGTCCCGTCGTTTTGGTGGCCCCAAGCAGTTCCGCAACGTTTTATCGCCGATTCTTTCCGATCATCACCCTCCCAACAGGCAATTTTCTGCGGGGCGATCTATGGAGAACGCAAAGCCTGGTTCAAAAATCCGGAATTACAGGACATCCTTGTCAAACAACGGTCTTCCGAAGATCAAACCTCTTATCCCAGACAATTCAATACCTTAAACTTCAAGCATTATCTTTTTATGAAAACGCCGCTCCCCTTCTCGTTAACGCAATTTACGAAATACATGGATTCTTTGCGGGTGATCCGAAGGAAATGTTTTGCGCTGTGGTTGGAGAGCATGGGAAAAGGATGCGCGGTTGTAAATCTCCCTCACTTGGTAAAAACCTACGCGGGAAGGGTCGTGGAGGCGATGGCGGCGGGCGTCCCGGTCATCTCTTGGGAGATCCCCGATCGTCCCAGGAATAAAGCCCTGTTTACAGATGGCACAGAAATCCTGCTTTTTTCGAAAAATAATCCGGTGCAGTTGATCGATGATATTAAAAAAATTATTGCCGATCCCCCGTTCGCCGAGTCCTTGGCCCGCAACGCTCATAAAAAAATATTAGAACGTCACACGATTGAAAAGCGGGTCGAACAAATCCTAAAATGGATTTATAAAGGAGAATACCCACAACATTATGACTGATCTATCTGACCGCATTCGCTCAAACAACGACAGCCATCCCGACTTTTATGACGACGTCTGGCAAAAGTTAGACCAAAAGTTGAACTATACGGATATCTTTCGAATCCGATTTATTACGGGAAATATAAAAAAATTTGCCCCCTCTTCAACTTTAAAAATCCTTGACTACGGCTGCGGGAGAGGATGGATGGCCCCTTTCCTGTCTCAATGGGGTTCTGTCACAGGGGTGGACTATGGGCCCGTCGGGATTGAAATGGCCCAGAAAAAATATGGGCATCTGGCAAAATTCTTATTATTGAAGGATAAAGATCCTAGACAGGAACTGTCAACTCTGTTTAATAGCTTTGATATCGTCGTCTGCAGTGAAGTGATCGAACACGCCCACGATCAAACAATATTCTTAAAGAATCTCTGGGACCTTTTGAAACCCCAGGGATACTGTATCCTGACGACTCCCAATGGCCTCGTTTGGCAAAAATATAAAGACAGAGAACTCCTGTTGCGGCATACTTTCAAAATCAAACCCTATCTACAACCCGTCGAAAACTGGTTAACGCCTCAGGACCTCATTGATCTCTTTCAGAAGACAAATTTTAATGTCCTGAATCATGACGGGATTATTCATCACGTTTTAGGGATGCCTCCTTTTGGGAAGCTGATTGGCCTGGAATGGCATCTCTACCATCTACTAAAGAAATTAAATAAGCATGAGGGCTATTCAAAGGGCTTATTGAAGGGGGCTTTATATCAATGTATCGTTGGACAAAAGATTGTCCTTTGAAGCAGAGGTTTTTGCGGCGTAGTATTGTGTCCCGATTATGATACGTTCTCTGCCGTTCTTCAGGCGCCAGAGGTTGGTGTCGCGCAGGGAGTAAACACAGCCGCAGTATTCCTGCTGATAGAATTCTTCGCGTTTCGCGATGTCATACATCCGCTGAGACCCTCCGCCCTTGCGCCAATTGTAGG
>CAYHZK010000091.1:0-8620 GCA_964361085.1 uncultured Planctomycetales bacterium | reverse complement strand
TCCCAATTGCCGATATGCGCCGTCAAAAAAATAACGCCCTTGCCTTGAGCCGAGGCATCGTTAAGGTGCTGCAAATTTTCGACCTTAACCTTTTCGCGGATGAATCGTTCATCGATCTCATTGGCCATGCGAAAAAATTCGACTAAATATTTTCCGAAATTTCTAAACACCTCTTTTGCTTTTAAATCCAAACCTTCGTCCGACTTCGTGATCGTGCGCAAATTATTCTTCACCGCGCGGCGGTCGCGGGGGGAAAAATAATACTGCAGTTCCGACACGAACATGGCCAGCCGATACGCCGTCTTGAGAGAAAGCCGCCGCACCCAAAACTGGCCGAATTTATAAAGAAAGAATTTGAACATCGGGTTTTAATTTCGGGATGACAATTCCAAACCGCGTTTTATCGCTCTTTTAAAATCAACCTTGCCACGTCATAAGCGGCATGAGGCTTGCCGTGCGCCAGTGCCTCTTTTCGCATCATGTCCAGGCGCTCCGGCGAACGCAGCAGCAATTCGATCTCTTCCCCGATATCGCTCGTTTTGTCAATCCGGATGGCGATCCCGTTTTTAAGCAGAAAGTCCGTATTGCGCATCTCCTGCCCGGGGATCGGATTCACGATCACCATCGGCAGCCCCTTCGCCAGGCATTCGCTGGTGGTTAATCCGCCGGGCTTCGTCACGATGAGAGTCGCCACCTCCATCAACTCATCGACGTTGTTGGCATATTCATAAAATAAAACTTTCTTCGCAAAATGCCTCTGTTCTTTTTTCAGCCATTTGTTGAGTTTCTGGTTGGTCCCCGTGATCACAATGGTCTGCAAAGGAGAGTCAATCGCCTGAAGCGATTTTACGACTTCCTTGATCGGTCCCAGCCCCTGCCCTCCCCCCATCAGCAGGATGACGGGAATAGAAAGGTCGAGCCCCAGCGCCCCGGCGACGGGCTCTTTGTTGAGCTGAATGGCGAACTTGGAACGGATCGGAATGCCGTAAACCTTGATGCGATCCGACGGGACTCCTTTCTTGATGAACCGGTCCCGGGCCTCGTTATTCGGCACAACATAATAATCGACGCCGTCGTTGATCCAGAACGAATGCGGGGCAAAGTCGGTCAGGACACCGATCAGCCTGATGTTCAGGTTATGGGTCTTTTTATAATCGGCGACCATCCCGCAGGGAAAGGCCTGGGTGCAAACCACGGTGTCGGGCTGGTATTTTTCAAAAAGTCTTTCCAACTTCTTGTAGCTGGTTTTATACAGAAATTTCTTGATGGACATGGACTTCTTGACGATGTTGGGATTGTCGTAGAGGTAATCCCAGACCTTGGGCGTCCTTTTGATGATGCTCATGTAGGCGCGGTTGACAACCTTTTCCAAAATCGGATAGGTGTAGCCGAACCCGTTGATGCTCGGCGCCTCAATGTTCGGGGCTAACTGCCGCAGGGCGCGCTGGATCGCCATCGTGGCCTGCCGGTGACCCGAGACCTTGGTGATGTAGACGAGAAGGACTTTGCGCTTTTTAGAAACGTCTTTTTCCATATCTACCCGATCACCGCCAGGGCCTGTCCGATCCTGGCCTCTTGACCTTCCGCAACCAGGACTTCCTTGACGACGCCGTCTTTCCCGGCGGAGACATTGAACGTCGCCTTGTCCGTCACCAGTTCCACGACATCATCGTCCTTTTGAACGTGGTCGCCCGCCTTGCAATGCCAGCAGGCCACCACGGCCTTCTCAATCCCTTCGCCGAGTTCCGGCAAAATGACCTTATGCATAAAAATCCTTTCTCCTCAGCCCTGAGAAACGGTTTATTATAACGAAAAAGTTTAGAAAAACAGGAAATTTCATGAAGAAAATTTTCCTCCGTGATCCTCATTCCTGGAGGCTTTTCAGGATGACCCCGGCTAGGTGTCCGGCTAAAAGTTCCTGCCCTCGCGGAGTCAAATGCCCAAAATGTCCGCCCGCCCGATCCTTGAAGTAATCGTGATAACGGCCCTGAGCAAGAGCTCCTTTAAAAATCTCCTCGTTATCGACCAGGATGATCCGGTCTTTTTGATCGATACCGGCAATAAGGGCGTTGAGCTCTGCAATCCCGCGCAAAGGATATTGCATCAGAACAGGCCTGACGCGGTGTTCTTTAAGAAGCGCCAGAAGGGCCGCGTAATTCACGCGCGTTCCGGGGTTGCAGCCGCCTTCTCTTAATACACGGGCCTGATGGAACTGGTTTTCAGCATCCGGTTTTCTTCCCGTCTCCGCGTAGCACGCCCCCAGGAGTTCATAAAAGGAGATCCGGGCCGGATCCCCCCGGGCGGAAAGGTCATGGAGCGCGGAGAGAATCCCTTCGGCCGCGTCAGGATCGCGGCACGTCTCCCAGACATGGCCGGCCGCCCAGGGGTCATGGGGGGCATAACTCAAAACCTCTTTGAGGATCGCGATATATTCCGGATATTTCTTTTGCTCCCGCAACGCCTCCCCAAGCTTGCGAAGCATCCAGTATTTGAGTTCCGCTTCGGGACTGGCGGCAACGAGCTGACGATAAATCGTTTCATCGTTTTTGGAATTTTTCATTCCCTCCCGGGACGCGGCCAGCAAATAAAGCCGCCGGTACCAACGCGGTTTTTTCGCGATCGCCTTAAAAATCGCGTCCTGCAAATCCGGCCCCACCAGGACCGCGGGGTCAACACGCGAGCCCCCGGCAGATGATTTCTTCCCTCCATAGCGCCCGGCCCAGTATTCCGCCGCATCGCCCCGGAGTTTCCCAAAAATCCGGCAGACCTTTAATCCCTGCAAAATCCGAACAATCCCCGACGCCTCCTGTCGCGGAACCACCGCCGGCCGGTCATTCAACCCCATCATCACGACGACCATGTGCGGGCGGTATTCCTCAAGCCATCGCGGCAAATTCCGCACGATCGCTCCCGAATCTCCCCCGGGGATCGCCTGATTGATGACCGTAAAACGGAACGGAGAACCGCTGTGATTTAAAATCTTTTCAAGATGCTGAGGATACGAGCCGTCCCCGCTGTCATAGGTCATGGATTCCCCCAGACACATGATGCGATAGCCTGCTCCGGCGGCGAGGGTCTTTTTATTTTCATAACGCTGCAGATTCACGGCGACGACGCCGTCCAGCCGGAAGAGAATCTCCAGCAAAAATAAAAACAGCGACGCGCGCAGCAAAAATTTCCCAAAAAACTGTTTTACCGGATGTCTCATGTCGCTAAAACTGAAAATAAATGAACTCTTCGGGTTTGAGGATGCCGTATCCCAAGATCAAATAAGCCATGAGCGCGTACACGCATGTTTTAACCAGCCAATGCTGACGAAAAAGGATCAGAAGATCGTTGCTTTTAAACTGCCAGAGCTGCACGGCCAAAAGCGGCAGGACCACAAACGCGAAACGCCGCCACAACTTTTGCGCAGCCTCCGTATTTTCAAAGTGCAAAAGCGAGAGCGTCATATCGCCGGCCTGCTGAAGCGAGGTCGCGCGAAAAAACAGCCAGCCTAAAGTCACCAGGTGAAAGACAATGATGATACTTAAAAAACCGTGAAGCGTTGTTCGTGAAGCGTGAAGCGAAGGATAAGTTGCGGGAGAGGCTCCCCCTCGGGAAAGGAGGCGGTGTCCCGTCAGGAGCAGGCCGTGATACATCCCCCAGAGGACAAACGTCCATGAGGCCCCGTGCCAGAGGCCGCCTAACAGCATCGTGAGCATGAGATTCCTCATGTTGAGAAATTTTGAGACGCGGCTTCCGCCTAAGGGGATATAAAGATAATCCCGCAGCCACGTCGACAAACTGACGTGCCACCGCTGCCAGAACTCCCGGGGATTGGTCGCGAAGTACGGCAACCGGAAATTGACCATGAGGTCAAATCCCAGACACAGCCCCAGTCCCCGGGCGATGTTCGAATACCCGTCAAAGTCGCAAAAAATCTGAAACGCGAAAGAATACAGCGCGATCAGCACACTCAGCCCTTCATACGGCGCTCCACCGTCAAAGACGGGATCAACGATCCGGGCCAAATTGCCGGCGACAAAAATTTTTTCGAAAAGCCCCCAGGAGATCAGAAAACATCCTTCATAAAATTTCGGCAGACTGACCTTCCGCGGGCTTTCAACCTGGGGCAGGAGATGACCCGCGCGCTCGATCGGCCCGGCCACAAGCTGCGGGAAAAACGCCACAAACAGGGAAAAATTCCCAAAATTCCTCGTCGGAGAAACCTTGCCCCGATAAATGTCGATCGTGTAGCTCAAAGCCTGAAACGTGTAAAACGAAATCCCGACCGGAAGAATAACGCGCAAAATCTTGGGACTCCAGGAAAGCCCCAGGGCGTGGGCCAGCGCGATGAGGTTGGCGGCGAAAAAATTGAAATACTTAAAAAAGGCCAGGAGAGAAAGATTGGAAATGATGCTCATCAGAAGAAAAATCTTTTTCGTCTTCTGATCCGGCGCCTGATGGATCTTCAGCCCGCAGAAATAATCCACGGTTGTTGAAAACAAAATCAGCGACAAAAACCGCCAATCCCAGCAACCGTAAAAGAGCAAGCTGGCGGCCAGCAGCAGCCAGTTCTGTTTCCGGTGAGGCAAGAGAAGATAAAGCGAATAAACAACAACGAAGAAGACGAGGAACTCAAGGGAATTAAACAGCACGGATGATTTCCATAAACCGCTGCCTGGCGATCGCAAAATCCATCGCCTGCCCTTTGATGTCCGCCAACGAGGTCATATCCACGTCGAGCCCGCAGGGCTTGATGAGAGAAAAAAGCCCAAGATCAGTGTTGATGTTGACGGCAAGGCCGTGATAGGAAATCCATTTTTTGACGCCGACACCGATGGAGGCGATTTTTTTGCGGCCGACCCAGACGCCGGTCTTGCCGGGATTCCTCGCCGCAGCGACATCGTAAGACTTGAGAAACTCGATAACAGCCCCCTCCAGCCGACGGAGGTATTCATGCAGGTCTTTGCCGCGGCGTTTGAGATCCAGGATGGGATAGACGACCATCTGCCCCGGGGCGTGCAGCGTCACCTCGCCCCCGCGGTCGATGGACAAAACACTGATCCCGCGGCGCTTAAGCTCCTCCCGGGGCGTCAGAATATATCGTTCGTCGGCCAGCCGTCCGAGGGTGAAGACAGCGGGATGCTCGCAGAAAAAAATCCGCTCCGGGCCGCCGGCGATCACCTCGTCCACCGCCTCCTTCTGCAGGGCATAGGCCTTCCGGTATTCGATGAGACCTAAATCCAACGCATCCATAGCGAACGCCTTATAAAAAAAGCTCCGACTCTTTCAAAGAGAATCGGAGCTTTCAAGATTATGATTTACGAGATACAAACGACGAGACGCGCGAGGCAACCCTTTCCCCCTGATCAGGACTTCAATCGCCGGCAGATGGCCTCGGCCATTTCCCTGGTTCCGACGGCTGTCGGGTCATCGCGGTCTGCTTTAAGATCATAGGTGACGTATTTGCCTTCCTTCAGCACCGCCTTGACGGCATTCTCCAGCCGCTCGGCCGCCTTTTCTTCTTTCAAATGCTGCAGCATCAACACAGCCGAAAGGATTGTTGCCGTCGGGTTGACCTTATTTTTCCCGGCATACTTCGGGGCCGAACCATGGACCGGTTCAAACAACGCGAGCCCCTCGCCGATATTGGCGCCCGGGGCGATGCCCAGTCCGCCGACCAGTCCCGCGCAAAGGTCCGAAACAACATCGCCGTACAGGTTCGGCAAGACCAGCACATCATAAAGCTCCGGCTTTTGCACCAGTTGCATGCACATATTGTCGACGATGACATCCTGAAATTCCACTTTCCCGGCGTATTCCTGGGCGACCTCGCGGGCGGTCCGCAAAAAAAGCCCGTCGGAAAATTTCATGATGTTGGCCTTGTGCACGGCGGTGACTTTTTTACGATTATGCTTAACGGCGTAATCGAAGGCGTATTTGACGATGCGGCGGCTGCATGTCACGGAAATGGGTTTGATCGAAATGGCCGAATCGTCGCGGATTTGCCTTGGCTGCAGACTGTTGATCTCAGCGATCAACTGCCTGGCCTCTTTGGTGTTGATGTCAAACTCGATTCCCGCGTAAAGGTCTTCGGTATTTTCGCGGAAGATCACGAGATTGACATTCGGATAATTGCTCTTGGTGCCCTCGTAGTACTTGCAGGGGCGGACGCAGGCGAAAAGGTCCAGCGCCTGACGCAACTGGACATTGACGGATCGGAATCCCGTTCCGATCGGCGTTGCAATCGGGCCTTTGATGGCGACCCTGTTGCGGCGGACCGATTCCAGAACGCTGTCCGGCAGGGGCGTCCCGAATTTCTGAATCGCGTGTTCTCCGACGAGGTGCTCTTCCCATTCGATCTTGACCCCGGTCGCGTCGACACATTGACGCATGGCCTCCGCCACTTCAGGCCCGATGCCGTCCCCGGGAAGCAATGTCACTTTGTAAGCCATTTCAAAAGACTCCTTTAGAATTTTTTCTGAGGTGTTGTTTTCCCTGTATTCAAAAGCTGCTTGAATTCTTCTTTATTCTTGACGTTCGAAATCGCGGTCTCATAGCTGATCGTGCCGTCCTGATAAAGTCTCTGCAGACATTTGTCCATGGTGTGCATCCCGTAGGCGCTGCCGGTCTGGATGGCCGTCGGGATCTGTTCGATGGCCTGCTCGCGGATCAGGTTGCGGATACCGGGGGTGACCACCATGATTTCGGTCGCCAGGACGCGGCCCTGATTGTCGGCCTTAGGCAGCAGCAGCTGCGAGACAACGCCCTGCAGGGCCGAGGCCAACTGCAATTTCACCTGTTGTTGCTGATGAGGCGGGAAGGCGTCGATGATGCGTTCGATCGTCTGGGGGGCGTCGGGCGTGTGCAGTGTGGCTAAAACAAGGTGCCCTGTTTCCGCGGCGGTCAGGGCCGTTGAGATGGTTTCAAGGTCGCGCATCTCACCGACGACAATGATATCCGGATCCTGGCGCAGACACCGCTTCAAGGCCTCGGAAAACGAGTTGGTGTCGCGAAAAACTTCCCGCTGTTTGATGATCGACTTTTTGTTGAAATGGACATATTCGATCGGGTCTTCGATCATGATGATGACCGATTCTTTTTCCTCGTTGAGAAGGTTGATGAGAGAGGCCATGGTCGTGGTCTTCCCGGTTCCCGTGGGGCCGGTGACGAGGACCAGGCCATTGGGCCGGCGCGCCAGATCGGCGATGACGGGCGGCAGCCCCAGTTCCTGGATATTCGGGATAAAAATCGGGATGCGCCGAAAAGCGGCCTCGACGGCGCCCCGCTGCAAATGGACGTTGATGCGGAAACGGTCCATTCCCGAAAGCGCTAAAGAAAAATCCAGTTCCTTATCGCGTTCGAAGGCCTCCTTCTGCCCGTCGGTGAGAATGCCGTAGATCATTTTTTTCAATTCATCGCGGGACAGCGATTCTTTGTTGGTCAAGGTCAAACGGCCGTCGATCCTCAGAATCGGAGGGCTATCGTAAGTCAAATGCACGTCAGAGGCTCTTTTCTGCACGGCTAAGAGGAGAAGATCTCGTAACTCCATGGCACCCTCCAGAAATTATTGGGTTGATACTACCGTTTCCCGCCGCTTGACCCACTGGGCAATGCGTTTGATGCCTTCCTGAATGCGTTCCTGCGAGGTGGCGAAACTGAGCCGCAGGAATCCCGGCGCACCAAAGCTGTCTCCGGGGATCACCGCGACATTAACGTCGTCGAGGATTTTTTTGGCGAGGACTTCCGAACTTCCGAATTTCGAAAAATCACAAAACAGATAAAACGCCCCGTCGGGCCGGACATAACGAACACCGCCGATCCGCGAAACCTCCTGCATCATGAGATCGCGGCGCGTCCTGAATTCATCGCGCATGGCCCTGATGCTTTCGTCCGGGGACTGCAAGGCCTCGAGGGCCGCCGCCTGACTGATGGACGCCGGGTTTGAGGTCGAATGGTCCTGAAAGTTCTTGATGACATCCATGATCTCCTGCGGCCCGGCGCAATATCCGATCCGCCACCCGGTCATGGAATACGCCTTCGAAACGCCGTTGACGGTCAGCGTCAGGGCATAGGCCTCTTTGCTCAAGGCCGCGACGGACACATACTCCGTTGCGTCATAAATCAGTTTTTCGTAGATTTCATCACTGATCATGAAAATGCGATGCTTCACGCAGATCCCGGCGAGGGATTCCAGCTCTTGACGGCTGTAAACCATCCCCGTCGGGTTCGACGGCGAATTGATGATGAAAATTTTGGTTTGGGGGGTGATGCTTTCGGCGAGCTGACTGGCGGTGATTTTGAAATTGTTCTCGGCGGACGCAGGAATAAATTTCGAGACAGCCCCGGCGATCTTGACCATTTCAGGATAGCTCACCCAATATGGAGACGGGATTAAAACCTCGTCGCCATCATCCGCAAGAACCTGAATAATATTAAAAATCGAATGCTTGGCCCCGCAGGACACGGCGATTTGATTGGGAGTATAATCGAGCTGATTGTCTTTCTTGAATTTTGCGGAAATGGCTTTGCGGAGTTCGATGGTCCCGGTGGATGGGGTGTACTTGGTCAAGCCGTTCTCAATGGCCTTGATGGCGGCGGCCTTGATGGCAAGCGGGGTATCGAAGTCGGGCTC
>CAYHZK010000090.1:0-8631 GCA_964361085.1 uncultured Planctomycetales bacterium | reverse complement strand
GAGAAGTTATTTTAGACGGAGAATGCTATGAAGTCATCGCAAAGGTCACCAGGGAGAGAGCCTCGCATGAATGGGGGCGGCTTGTTCAATGCGGGGCGTTTTTTTTATGCGGGGGCCGCGGCCTTTTTGGTTGTCCTGATGTTTTGGGGGTTTCAGCTTTTTTATCTCCAGGGAAGGGCTTATCCGGGCCGGCCTATCGCGCCGCCGATCCGTGCCCTGGCGATCCAGCACGCCGTCGCCATGACCGCGTGGATGCTGCTGGTCCTGGCGCAGTCGTTATTGATCGCGGGGGGCAAACGGCGTGTTCACATGACGCTTGGGAAAAATCGGTGTGGTGGTCGCGGGTCTTGTTGTCATCCTCGGGTTTCGTCTGGCGGTGGAATCAACACGGATCAATCCGCCTGAAATGCGGATTTGGGGTCTGTCCTCAAAGCAGTTTATGGCCGTGCCGGTTTTCAGCGTCATCATTTTTGCCGGCTTTGTGGCGGCGGGTATCCTCAACCGGCATCGTCCCGAGATTCACCGCCCGATGATGCTGCTGGCAACGCTGATTGCGATTTCAGCGGGTGTCAGCCGTATTGGTATTATTAACGGGTTGTATGATGCGACCGTCTGGGAGCGGATATTCGGGCCGTTTTTAGGAACCCTTTTTATCGCGGTGATTTTTCTTGCCGTGAAATCGTTTTTGACCCGGTCGGTGGACCGATATTACGCGTGGGGCTGCGCGGGGCTGATTGTTTCGTGCGCGTTGATCATGCAGGTGGCGAGGACGGGGGCGTGGGATGTCGTCGCAAGTGTTTTGCTGCGGTGATGTTATGTTCATGAAGAATTTACGGGAATAATCTTTTTGCTGTAAAGGCGGGAATTTATGATTTCGGGACTCGAGGCGTTGGAACGCTTGAGGGAAGGCAACCGCCGTTTTGTTTCAGACATCCGGAGTCTTGACGTCTTGCGGAGTCAGACGCGGCGTGGTGAGTTTGTGAAAGGCCAGGAGCCGTTTGCCGTCATCCTCGGTTGCTCTGATTCACGGGTGCCGGTTGAGATCGTGTTTGATCAAGGGCTGGGTGACCTGTTTGTCATCCGTGTTGCCGGGAATATTGTCGCTCCGTCCCAGATTGGCAGCGTTGAATTCGCCGCGGAGCAATTTGGGACACGGTTGGTCGTGGTTTTGGGTCATACGCTCTGCGGGGCCGTGCAGGCGACCCTGGATGAACTTCAACGCCCGAGTGAGAATCAGTCCCGGAACCTCCGTTCCATTGTTGACCGCATCCGGCCGTCAGTCGAGAAGTTGCTGGCAACCGAGCTCAGGCACGACCGGGCGGCCCTGGAACGGAGCGCGGTGCGGGCCAATGTCCGTGTTTCGGTCGAATCGTTGCGGCATGGGTCGGACATCATCGAACGGTTGATCCAGCAGGATGGCCTCATCGTTGTGGGGGCCGAGTATTCTCTGGAGACCGGGATCGTTGATTTTTTTGACGGCGTTCCTATAAAAAATGATTGTCAGTAGGGGATATTGTGTTATAATTTCCGGCATTGATGGAATCGTTAAAGCCGCGTAATCCCGTAGATGAGAAAAGAAAGTCCCGCCGGTTTGACTTCCGCGAGGCTGTAGAGTATTATCTGGCCGATAGTCCCGTCTGCCAGGGCGCTGCCGGGTGCGATTTGAGCCAGGGGGGGGTACGTTTCAGGGCCAACGATTTTATCCCGCTTACCTCGAATCTTATTCTCAATGTTTTCCTTAAGCCTGAAAAAATTGTCCGGGTGGAAGGAACAGTCGTTTGGGTGCAGCAGTTGCCCCACGAGGAGAGCTATCATATCGGTTGTGAATTTAAGGGGAGCCGGCACAATATCTTCCCGATATCCGAAATTCGTAAATTTTTGGAACTTGAGTCGATACCGATTCGAGATCACGATGACTTGAAAGGAGTGTCAGGAGAGAATGGCTGAAGATAAAAAAGCAGGCGACGGCGTTATCAATTGCGCCGGATGCAAAAAGCCCGTCAAGCGGGCCAAACGGTATTTCCGTGACGGAAAACATTATTGTAATGTTAATTGCTGGCGGAAAGTGAAACCTTCCGCGGCAGCTCAACCCGCAGCAGCAGAACAGCAGTCATAGGCGCGAAAGGTGAATGAAACCGTGATTCAGACGAATCCTGCAGAAGAGAGACGTCAGGCCCTCCGTATCGCCGGGAATATTCCCTTGAAGATCTCCTCGGACGACTTCGATGTGGTGACCGAAACCCGGAACTTGAGTTGCAGCGGGGCCTATTGCCGCGTTAATCAGTATGTCGAACCCATGACAAAACTCAAGGTGCAGCTTTTGTTGCCCTTCAAGCGCAAGGACAAGGTGGTCACCAAAAAGGTCTCCTGCGGCGGCGTCATTGTCCGGACCGACGCTGTTTTAAATGACGGTCTTTATAACGTCGCTATTTTTTTTAATGATATCAGCAGCCGCGATGCCGGATACATCGCTGAATATATCAGCGCCTTTCTTGCCCAACAGAACCAGTAATCCCGGGAGTCGATCATGGAAGGGCTTCTTGAAAGCATGACGCCGAGCCAAAAGTTTTTGCTTTTGGCGTTTAATGTCTGGTTTTATATCATCTTTCCCGTCATTGTCATCCGCAAGCTCAATTATCTGACCAGGATCATGGAGGCCCAGTTTGAGCAGGATGACGCAGAATCATAACATTGTTTTTCCTCCCTGATGCAGCCCGCCATCCGGATTTTATATGAAGACGACTGTTTGGTTGTCTTTGACAAGCCTTCAGGGCTCCTTGTTATTCCCGCCCCTCAGGAAAAAAGCCATACCCTAACCGATATTGTCAATCGCCAGTGCGCTGTTGCGTCCCAGACCAAACTTTATCCCTGTCACCGGCTCGACCGGGAGACCTCGGGGGTCATCATTTATGCCAGGGGCAAGGCCAATCAGCAGCTCATGATGAACGAGTTCCACAAGGGCACGGTTAAAAAAACGTATCTGGCCTTTGTGCTGGGGAAGATGAAAAATCCCGCCGGAGAAATCAAAAGCGTGATCCGTGATTTTCATCAGGACCGGTTTGAGTCTCACGGCCGCAGGGGCAAATCGCCGGGGAAGCTCGCGATCACCCGTTACAAGGTCGTTGCCGTCAAGCGGCAGTTCAGTGTTGTCGAGGTTTTTCCCGTCACCGGCCGGACCAATCAGATCAGGATTCATTTCAGCGAACTGGGACACCCGTTGCTGGGAGAACGGTTGTACGCCTTAGGCAGGGACTTCCCTGTCAAGTTCCGTCGCGTCGCTCTCCACTCCGGCGAGGTGACATTCCCGCATCCGGTGTTGAAGAAAAATATCACCGTCACGTCCGAATTGGCGAAAGATATGGAAAATTTCTGGAATCGATATTAGAATAACCCCGGTTTAACTCACTTACGCGGGAGGCGAAATTGCAAACGGTCGAGATCAAAGGAAAATCGTTGAACGAGTTGTCGGCGCTCTGCCATTCGATTGCGGTCGAAAAGGGGTTCTGGGCCCAGGAACGGAATATCGGCGAGGCCCTGATGCTCATTGTGACGGAGCTGGCCGAGGCCATGGAGGCCCACCGGGTGCAGGACCAGGCCAATTTCAAAGAAGAGATCGCCGATACCTTTATCCGCCTTTTGGACCTCTGCGGCGGGCTCAAGATCGATATCGAGGACGAGATCGCAAAAAAATCTTCCAAAAATAAAACCCGGCCCTATAAACACGGTAAAATCTGCTGAACCCGGCAGGGAGGGGATTGGCCATGAAGAAGATAGTGTTGCTGGCGTTGATGTTTCTTTCCGGATGCTCGACAACCCAGATCCCCAATTATCTGCAGCCTAAAAAGCCTTACATCAAACGATACGACGCGAATTATGACCAGGCTCTCAGGACGGTGGAGGAGACGCTGGCGGGACTGGGATGGAAGATCGAAGAAAAAACGGATCCCGGCGTTTATGAGCACACCCGCGCCGACGACCTCGACGAAAACCAGGTGTTGATCTTTACCGAAGTCAGGCCGACCCCGATGTTTGTGGGGACGCGGTATGCCCGGATGAATATTTATCTGCGGTCCAAAAAAAATGTGTCCGAGGTCGAAGTCCGTTATCTGACCACCACATCGACGGCCTTGAAGAATTTTTCCACCTACAATAACGACAGCGCCGTCAAGCGGCTTTTCGCGCGGCTGGACGAAGTCCTCTCGCCGGTGCAGTGAAGAGCGTATCTCGTATTTCGTAGTTCGTATCTCGGGGATTGCGAAACACGGAATACGAGATACGGAATACGGGATCAATTTTTAATAGCTCCCCATGGACCGATTCGTCCTCCAATCCCCATTCCGTCCCGTCGCTGAACAGACCGGTGCTATCGACCGTTTGGTGGAGAACGTCCGCAGCAATGTCAAATCGCAGACCCTGATGGGGGTGACCGGCAGCGGCAAGACGTTCACCCTGGCCAATGTGATCGAAAAGATCAACCGTCCCACCCTGGTGATCTCGCACAACAAAACCCTGGCGGCCCAGCTTTACAGCGAGTTCAAGGAATTCTTTCCGCAGAACGCGGTGGAATATTTCGTGAGTTACTACGATTATTATCAGCCCGAGGCCTATGTCCCGCAGACCGACATGTACATCGAAAAGGACGCCTCGATCAACGACCGGCTGGACCGCCTTCGCCTGGCCGCGACGACGTCCCTGATGTCCCGCCGGGACGTTGTGATCGTGGCCAGTGTTTCGTGCATCTACAACCTGGGCTCGCCGGAGGAATACCGTCAGCAGTTGTTGTACCTGGAAAAAGGGCAGACGATCGAACGCGACGAGGCCCTCATGCGGCTGGTGGAAATCCAGTACGAACGCAATGACTATGAATTCAGCCGGGGAAAGATCCGGGTGCGCGGGGATGTGATGGAGGTCTTTCCGGCCTACCGGCAGGATGCGGTGCGGATCGTTTTTTTTGGGAATGAAATCGAAAAGATCAACCAGATCGACCCTGTTTCCGGCGAGGAAAAGGCGCGGCTTGATAAGGTCGCGATTTATCCGGCGAAGCATTTCATCGTGTCCCAGCCGCATATCGAAAAGGCCATGCAGGAGATCGAGGCCGAATTAGAGCAGCGCGTCGCCGAGCTGAACCGCCAGGGTAAACTGCTCGAATCCCAGCGTCTGAATTCCCGCACCCGTTACGATATGGAGATGCTCCGGGAGATGGGGTATTGTCACGGGATCGAAAATTATTCGCGCGCGCTGTCCGGACGGCCGCCGGGCAGCAAGCCGTTTTGTCTCCTGGATTATTTCCCCGACGATTATCTTGTCCTGATCGACGAATCGCATGTGACGGCACCCCAGATCCGCGGGATGTACGAAGGCGACCGCGCCCGCAAGGAAATCCTGGTCGAATACGGTTTTCGCCTGCCGTCCTGCCTCGACAACCGGCCGTTAAAATTCGATGAATTTCATTCGCTGATCAATCAGTGGGTGTTTGTCTCGGCCACTCCCGGCCCTTACGAAATCCGGGAAAGTCAGGGCAGGGTCATCGAGCAGATCATCCGTCCGACGGGGATTGTCGACCCGCCGATTATCGTGCGTCCCACCGCCGGGCAGGTGGACGACCTCATGCGGGAAACCCAAATGCGCGCCGCTCAAAACGAGCGGGTGCTGGTCACGACGCTCACCAAAAAAATGGCCGAGGATTTATCCTCTTATTTGGAAGAGCACGGCCTGCGGGTCAAGTATCTGCATTCCGATATCGAGACGATCGACCGCGCCAGGATCCTTCAGGATTTACGGCTGAAGAAGTTTGATTGTCTGGTGGGCGTCAATCTTTTGAGGGAAGGGCTGGATTTGCCGGAAGTTTCTTTGGTCGCGATCTTTGACGCCGACAAACAGGGGTTTTTGCGTTCGAAAACGTCGCTCATCCAGGTCTCGGGCCGCGCGGCGCGCAACATCAACGGCGTCGTCGTCATGTACGCCGACACGGTCAGCGCCGCGATGAAAGAGGCGATTGACGAGTGCGAGCGCCGCCGCAAGATTCAACTGGAATTCAACGCCAGGCACAGCATCACGCCGACCACGATCCAGAAAGGGATCAAACAGGGGATTGAGGAATTGGCGCTTGAAGAGGCCAAGGAGATGGTGTTATACTCTGCGGGCCAGTCGGAAGAGGAATACGCCTTTGCCAATATGATCGCGGAGCTCGAGCAGCGGATGGAAAACGCGGCTCGGAATCTGCAGTTTGAAAAGGCCGCGGCCATCCGGGACAAGATCGCGCACATCCGGGAGTCCAGCGAGATCCCGACGACGCGCGGTGTCTCGCGCGTCCCGGCCACAGTCCGCGCCCGTCGGAAAGGAAAAAAATCTTGAGGAGTTCAAAGGTTCTCCTGGCGGTCGATATCGGGAATACGGTGATTCATTTTGCCGTGTTTAAGGACAAAAAGATGGTCCGGACCGAAACGGTTGCGACGGTCCTCAATCAGAATGTCCGAAAAGAATTAACCGCCCTGCTGCGCCGGATCAGGCAGCGTTATTCCGGGCTTGGTGGCGTGGTCATCTGCAGCGTTGTTCCGCCCGCGACCAGCGTTTTAGAGCAGTTCATCAAGAAGGAACTGGACCAAAAGGCCTGTGTCGTCGGCCGCGATGTCCGTGTCCCGCTTAAAAACCGGTACACCAACCCCCGGCAGGTCGGCCAGGACCGGCTGGTCTGCGCTTACGCGGCGGCCAGCCTTTACGGCGCGCCCGCGATTGTCGTCGATCTGGGCACCGCGATCACGGTGGACGTCGTTTCCCGGCGTCTGGAATATTTAGGCGGCATCATCGTTCCGGGAATCCGCATCACCGCCGAGACATTATTTGAGCGCACCGCCCTTTTGCCGCTCGTCGAAATCAAAAAGCCGAAGAATTTGATCGGGAAGGATACGCAGGGCAGCATCTTAAGCGGAATTTTTTACGGTTACGGGGAAATGATCCGCGGCCTCATCCGCCTGCTCCGGCAAGACATCAAGACGCAGCCGGGCCCGACGGCCAAACCGAAAGTGATCGTCACGGGCGGGCACACGGACCTGATGTATCCTTTTATCAAAAACGAGGTGGACGCGGTCGACAAAAATCTGGTTTTCCGCGGCCTTCACCTCTTGTCGTCCATGGAAAAACTATGACTCTCGGTCATCTTTCCGCAACCTTTTTTCTCCAGATGTTTTTTATCCTGGCTGTCTGCCGTCTCGTGGGATGGCTGGCTCAACGATGCGGGCAACCGCAGGTCGTCGGAGAAATGATAGCCGGTGTCCTGATGGGGCCCTCGTTGTTCGGATTGTTGTGGCCCGAGGCGCAACAGTTTTTTTTTCCTCAAGAATCTCTCAATATCCTTTATGTCGGCGCCCAGATGGGTGTGGGGCTTTATATGTTTTTGGTCGGGATGAGCTTCAAAAAAGAACTTTTCCGCGACCGCAGACGCAGCGCAATCTGGGTGTCGGGCGCAGGGATGCTGGCACCGTTTTTGTTTGGGATGCTACTGTCGCTTTGGCTTATTGATGTCCCGGGACTTTTTTCAGAAAAGACCCGTCCTGTTGAGGCCGCCCTTTTTTTGGGCGCGGCCATTGCCATCACAGCTTTCCCCATGCTGGCCCGCATCATCTATGAGCGCGGTCTGACAGGGACATCGCTTGGCACACTTGCCCTGGCGGCGGGCGCCATCGACGATGCGGTAGCCTGGTGTGTGCTTGCCGTCGTGCTCGCAAGTTTCGGCGGAGGCGCTCTTGTGGCGGTCAAGGCCATTGCCGGTGGAGTGATTTATGCGTTGTTTATGGTGCTCCTGGGCCCCGGGATTTTTTTACGATTAGGCCGGGTCGCTGCGCGTGATCAGAACGTCAGTTCGATGCTGCTGGGAGTGGTTTTGATGCTGTTTATGCTGGCGGCATGGGCCATGGATGCCATTGGAATCCATGCCGTTTTTGGAGGGTTTTTGTTAGGGACAGCGATGCCGAGAGGTTTTCTCACCCAGGAGCTCCAGAGGCAGCTTGAGCCGTTTGTCGTGGTCTTTTTACTCCCGATGTTTTTTACGTTTTCGGGACTGAACACACGGCTTGATCTGGTGAATAGTCTGCAGCTTTTTTTAATCGCCTGCGCGATTTTAATTGTTTCGATTTTAGCCAAGGGGGGCGCCTGTTGGGCGGCGGCACGATTAAACGGCGAGGACAATCGGACGGCAATGGCGGTCGGGGCTTTGATGAACGCCAGGGGATTGATGGAGTTGATCATCCTGAATATCGGCCTGCAGAAAGGTGTTATTCAACCGGCCCTGTTTTCGATCATGGTTTTGATGGCCATCGCGACCACTCTTATGGCTTCACCCCTATTTGAGTTGGTGTATGGGAAAAAAACTCGTGCCGGGGATAAACTGGGGCCATTGCCTTTGGAGGTCTAATTTTTGAGGAACCATATTGGTTTCATGAAAGACCATAACCGCTCTTAACAAAGAAAGGGGAAAATGAAATGAACTCCAATGATTGGAAAAGATTGTTGCTGTCGTGTGTTGCGGTTGCCGTTTTAGTTTCGCAGGCGGTCGCCGGGGCCGTGTTGACTGAGGACCAGGCCCTGAAAATCAGCAAGGATATTGAGGTGTTGAGCAATGCCCGGGATGTCGAC
>CAYHZK010000089.1:0-8634 GCA_964361085.1 uncultured Planctomycetales bacterium | reverse complement strand
TGGAGCGAGGGACGGGAATCGAACCCGCGTACTCAGCTTGGGAAGCTGAAATTCTACCATTGAATTACCCTCGCAAAAATTTCAAAAACTCTTTCGTCGTTGCCCCGATATTGTCCGCGAGACAAACGGCCCGTGTCACGGCGATCCGTTGTACCCCTCGCGCCGCGATATCCTTGACGTTCCGCAACGTGATCCCGCCGATAAAAAAAACCGGAATTTTGATCCGCCGCGCGACCCGCGCGACCAAATCCAGATCCATCGGCTGCCGGCCCGGTTTCGTCCGCGTTTTAAAGACGGACCCAAACCCGATATAATCCGCGCCATCGGCCTCTGCCCATCGGGCGTGCGCCAGGGTTTGGCAGGAGACGCCGATGATCTTCCGGCGGCCTAAAATTTTGCGGGCGCATCTGAGCGGCAGATCCTCCTGCCCCAGATGAACGCCGTCCGCTCCGGCGGCCAACGCCAAATCCGCCCGATCATTGACAATAAACGGGACGGTCCCTTTCAAAAACCTGACAGCCCGCTTTGAAAAATCCAGAATGTCACGGCTGCTTCCGGATTTGCACCGCAATTGTACAATAGGAACGCCGGCCTGTACAGACTCTCGCAAAACTTTATACAGCCGGTCTAACGGCAACACATCATTATCTAAAACCAGATAGAGCCTCGCGTCGTTTAAAACACGCTTTATTCCGCGCATGGCATCAAACGATCTTCCCCAGCATCATTTTTTCGGCCGCGTAAACCTGATACCGCAATTTTTTAAACCCTTCGGCCGCTTTTCTGTTTTTCAACTTGGCGAACTCTTCCAGGACACGGATCGATTCTTTGGCACGCTGAGAGTTGGCATAAAAAATATCGCTCACCTTCGCCCGCCGGGATTCGCTGCTTGAAGATTTCACGCCCACATCTCCCGCCACATCACGCGAAAACATCATGTCCTTAAACGGCAGCTCCGCGGATAACGTCGTGAGTTGATGCCGGATCGCCTTGTACCGCCGCGTGGCGGACGGCTCATCGCAATAAAACCGGACGACATCCTCACAGACCCGCAGGCCTTCTTTGGCCCGGTTAAAATTCGCGTCCAGGATTCGAAAAATTTTTTTATCCACAGGTTCTGATCTTCGCCGCGATGCCTGTTGTGGAGAAATCCCGGACATACTGGATCAACTCCACCCTCCCGCCGTTCTTCTTCACGATGTCGCTCCCGACGATCTCTTTGCCTTTCCAATCCGCCCCTTTGATCAGGACATCCGGTTTGATCGCGGCAATCAGGTTGTACGGGGTATCTTCATGGAAAACCGTGACCAGATCGACACACTCCAAGGCCGCCAGAACCTCCGCGCGGTATTTCTGGGCGTGGATCGGGCGGTCCGGACCTTTAAGCCTGCGGATCGAGTCGTCGCTGTTAAGGCCGACGACGAGAATACGGTCGTTTTTTTTTGCGGCCTTAAGATAACTGACATGGCCATAATGCAAAATATCAAAACATCCGTTGGTGAACGCGATGATTTTGCCCCGCGCCCGCAACGCCGCGATCCTGCGTTTCAGAACAGGAAGGCTCACGACTTTGGATTCTTTAGCCATATGCCCTTTCAAAGACCGGGGTTCATTGTGTTTAGCTTAAAATATCTTCAACCAGCTCGCAGATGCAGTGCGCAACACAGATATGCGATTCCTGGATCCTCGCGGTATCCTTCGACGGCACGATGATCTTGATATCCGAAAGCAGCGCGAGCTTGCCGCCGTCGTTACCGGTGAACGTGATGGCCGTGATCCCTTTTTTCTTCGCGACCTTGATGGCGGCGATCACATTAGGCGAGTTGCCGCTGGTTGAAATCCCGATGGCCACGTCGCCGTGAACGCCCAGTCCCTCCAACTGCCGGGCGAAGACGACCTCGAAACCATAATCATTGGCCAGCGCCGTCAGCGCCGAGGTGTCGGTGGTCAGCGCGATCGCGGGAAGCGAGCGCCGTTCTTTTTTAAACCGCCCGATAAATTCCGCGGCAATGTGTTGGCTGTCCGCCGCCGACCCGCCGTTGCCGAAAAGGATGACCTTATTGTTTCTTTTTAAAGCCGCCGCGATGACGTCCACCGCGGCTTCGATGGCGGACAGATTCTTTTCAAGGGTTTGTTCTTTCACCGCAATCGACTCAAAAAAAATTTCCTTGATCCGGGTTTTCATGTCCCAACCTCTAATTTGCAAAAAAGACCTTGGCCATCTGGAACAGTTCCATGTCAATGGTCTTTCGGGTTTTGACAGCCTCGGCGATATCCACGGACTGCAATTTGTTGTCGCGCAGACTCACCATCTGTCCAAATTTGTTTTCCTTAATCAGATCGACGGCCCTGACGCCGAACTGGGTTCCCACCAGACGGTCGTACGCCGTCGGGGTTCCGCCCCGCTGGATATGGCCCAGGACGCTCACGCGGGTTTCAAAGCCGGTGTTCTCCTCAATCGTTTTGGCGACCAGCTCGCCGATATATCCAAACCGCCGCCGCTCCTGCGGAGGGGTGCGTTCTTTCGTGTAGCCGTAGACCGCGGCCCCTTCCGAGACAACAAGGATGCTGAAATTGCGTCCCCGGCGATGACGGGCCTTCAGGTCCTCGCAAACTTTGCGCAGATCCGTCGGGATTTCCGGAACCAGAATCACATCCGCGCCGCCCGCGATCCCCGCCTCAAGGGCGATCCATCCGGTATAACGCCCCATGACCTCGATCACGATGATGCGGTGATGGCTTTCGGCGGTTGTGTGCAGACGGTCGATGCATTCGGTCGCGATATTGACGGCGGTGTCGAACCCAAACGCGTAATCGGTTCCGGAAAGGGCGTTGTCGATGGATTTGGGAACCCCCACGACCTTGATGTGCCCCGCCTGATAAAGATGAAGGGCGATCTTCAACGTCTCTTCCCCGCCGACGGCGATGAGGGCGTCGAGGCCGCTGCGCTTGTAATTCTCCCGAATCCGCTCAATCTGTTCCGGGCTTTCCAGAATATTGACGCGGCTGGTCCCCAGGATCGTCCCGCCTTTGTCCAAAATCCCGGACGTCAACCGGATGTCGAGGATGCGCATGTCATTTTCGACCAGCCCGGTCCATCCGTTTTTGATGCCGGACACCACATAGCCTTCGTGCATGCCCTTGCGAACGACGGCGCGGATCACCGAGTTCAAACCCGGGCAATCGGCGCCTCCGGTTAATATGCCTATTTTTTTCATACGCTAGGCCCTGTATCCCTGAAACGGGACTGTCGGTTCGAAATCATCTTTTTTCTCAATCTTGCGCTGGGGTTTGTTATCGTCGGAGACAATCTTGACGACATCGATGCGCACAATGACGGCCTCTTCGAGGCCGATGGTATCCAAAATCTTGCGTTTGACCAGATCCTGAAGCTGCGCGGTCAACTCCGGGATGTTGGCCTCGCCTTTCAAAACCAGCTTGATATTGACGGCCAGCCCCTTTTTACCCGCGGCCATCGAGGCGCGAACCTCTTTGATCTCCGGCATTTTTAAAATCACCCGGCGGATCAGATCCTCCATCGCGGTCAACGAAACCGTGACCCGCCCCGCGGGATTATCGAAGGCGATCGTCTTTTCCCGCTGTTTCTTTAAAACAATCGCTTCGTACGAAATATAATTCATGAGCAGAATGAGCGCGGCGGCGCTGCCCAGCACCACACGCAATTGCTGGTCCATATAAAAAGCCTGCGTCATAATGATGACTTCGTTCAAATCGATCCAATGAAGAGAAAACGCAAGCAGGAAAAAACCGACAACCAGGATGATCGTAAAATAAAACAAAATCGCCAACTGCGTCATCACTTTCATGATTCCCCCCTTAAGATATAAAGTTTACGCCAGTTGAGCACGGTGACTCAAAATATTTGCCCAGGTCAACATGGATTCAGCCCAATCTGCATCCATTCGGACATCATTGGACAAAACCTTAAAATCTTTCTTGAACCATTCATATGTGGGAATAAAACGATCTGATTTAGGAGCATTATCAAGCGCCTTCACATATTCTTCAGTTTCAGATAAAAACTGATCCAGCCTTGCCTTTCGACCTTCCATCGCCCAGCGACATAAGCGGCCTAAATTAACAGCAATATTCAAGGTTATTTCTTTAGCATCCATGTTTTAATCCTGCAACAATGATCGGGTGATTGTTTCTACTTGTTTCCGGATATTTTCATCCAATATTTCCCGGCTCCTGTTTTGGGTCGGCCTTAAAAATAGAATGCTACCTCGATTAAAGCTTCATTTAATTTTGTGCCCCCTGGAATACCACTCATAGAGCTGATTATACGCCCAACGATATTCCCCATTATTCACCAAACCTGTCGAGCATGAGACATGGAACCAATCAGAGGCCTTATTAAAGTCTCCATTCGTCTGCGCTTTAAGGCCCAAATAATATGAAATCTCACACAATTTTTTATCATTATCAATCAAACCAATTATTGATTCTTCGTGTTCAAGATTAAGTAAATAACGAGCAATTTTATCATAAATTGTTTTATTATGAGATTGGTAATATTGTATCAATTCCTTGTGATGTTCTTCTTTTTGTCCACTTCTTAACCAAGCAGCCGTCCTTAAAAGCCAAACAAAATCCACTCCATCATCGGGATTCGGCTTGGCGATCAAACTCCATAAGAGTTCATAATCACCAATTCCAAAAATAAACATGGAGGAAGGATTTAACATTTGTAACGGGACTTGATTTTTTAGCCACTGAAAAGCCTCTTCCTCTCCTTTCAGTTCTTTAAGACAAGAATACGATGCAAACACATGCGTAAGATTCCCTAATCCTGGATAACTCAGCATGGAATTAAGCTTAAACGCAAGCTCAACATGTCCTTCCATTTTAAGTTTTGTTGGGATCTGGCTCAACATCGTAATAGAATCAAAACCAGCATTAATCAAGAATGAAAATGCATGCTCAGCCTCCGCGAAATTTTTTTGTCCAAAGACATTGGAAAATTGTTTACCAATCTCAGATCTCCAAGCACTCCAATGGAAAGGGAATGGGAATCTCTTGAGCAATTCACTCGCCTCCTGATAACGCCCAATATCCCATAAAAACCCCACATAATTGGAAAGGCCTTTGACTGTATCGGGGTAACGATCAAATAACATTAAAAATCTTCTTTCTGCCTCATCATCTCGCCCAAGCTTTTGCAACAACTGCGCGGAAATATCAATCGTATTCCCCTGCATCCCTTCAACAAAAGGTTCAATATAATCAAACCCTTCCTGGTAAAGCCCTTCCTTAAGATAGCTGTCAGCAATAATGTTATGGAGCTTGATTTGCTCCAGTCCTTTTATCGCTAGCTTGTGATTCAACCCCTTAAGAGCAATCTCCCTCGCATCTGAAAATCTTTTTTTCTTTATCAAATAGTTTGAATATCCTGAATACCCACTGTATTCCTCAGGCCATTTTTCAAAGACCTCATGATATAGAGAGGGGATATCATCATCACCAAAATAATCCTCTAATTTGCTAATAACTTTAACCCTCGCCCATGGGGTGGATAAACTTTTCGCTAATTCAGAAAGTCCCGGAATATCTTCTTCATAAGAAGCCAGCCAAATCCTTGCAAATTCACTTTCAGCGGGATTAGAAACAACATAATTCCTAATTAATCGTTCCCCTTGAAATAGATCCATCAACGACGCGATGGCAACATTCCCAAACAGCAGCTTCGCCTCCTGGCGAGAATCCATTTTCTTTATCAATAAGCGAACAATGTTAAGTGTTTGAGTATCTCCATAGCTTAATCTTCCTTGAATCTCTTCAAAAGTGCGCTCCAGCATTGGCAATCCGAAGAAACGGATATTGACGATATCCGACGACAAACTCGCGATATCCCCGCCACCTAATTTAGACTGGGCCAAATGTTCATACCAGTCCAGAAATTCATTGGCAATTGGATCCACGACCCCTGCAAGTTCTTTTTTAAATTCCCTGACCATCTCATTAGATGACAATGAGTCAATATAAAACAAACCTTGAATATATAGACTCGAGTAGAGATAGCTTTGATAAAAATTTTTAACATATGCGGAATCTATAAAAGGGCCCTGATAAGAAGCCGCGATACCATCAAGCACTTCCGTGAACCTATTAATCAATGAGGCTTTATCAACGCCCAATGCCCTCCTGAAATAAATCCTGTTTTGATCTTGCACAGGCGGCGGGATACTGCTGTTCAGGGCGAATACGCTCCCGGGATCCGTCGAGGCCGGCAAGGGTTCAAAATTAACCATCTTGGCAAGCAACAACAATGGCATCAAATCAACAAAATATTTCTCAATGTTAAACGCACCCATATCTAAAAGTGATTTGGACACAAGAAGAACCTCTCCTTGGGACGAAAAATATTTCTTCATCCACACTATCCATTCATCCATCCTGTTCTTTTCAGCGAGCTTTTCTAACGTGATAAACCTCAGCATCGGTTTTGAATTTTCTATATCCGTTAAAGACATCATCTTTTTAGGATCATTTATAACGTACGCGAACAACGGATGATCATCAGGAAGTTTTGCCGCCAATTGTAATGTTGCTGCCGAATATCCCATAAGACTTGTCAGCAAAATTTCCTCACCATTGAGATCCTTATCGGTTAGCTGGTCTGCTATAGTGAAGACAGCGTAGGCTCGAGAAAAAATCTCATCAGCCATACCCGTTTTGTCCACCAATTGGACTACGATAGAAGTCAACGCCTCTGCAGATTGATTGAGAATGGCAGCTGAATGAGTTCCAGCCCTCCATATCGCATTAAGTTTATTTAACGCTTCCATTAAATTATGAATTTCAAAAGAATCGATTAGCCCCTGAATTTCCAGATTATCATAGGCGTCATTTGTCAGTGACAGACTGTGCTTTTGCTCCAGATTTTTAACCCAATTTGCGATTAAATTTTTATAATCTTCATAGGAAGGCAGGTCAGGGACATCCCCAACAGATTGGTCTCGATAAACGATATGCCAACGATCATTCTCGCGAATGCTTTGCACATCAACCATCTCCTGATTCGTAAAAAAATAGTGGACATAAGCAATCACCCGCAAAAAACGGCGATCTGGCTTCAGAAGAAAATTTTCGCGCCAGGTCTTGATATAATCCGGATGGTTAATAACCGCTTCTGTGGCTGAATGGCTGGACGAATTCGACGCAGACTCTTTCTTGCCCGGCAACCGATCGCACGAAATTGATGTGACGACGAAAAGCAGGCATAACGCAAAAATTAAAGACTTTCGTATTTGCATGAGAATTTGTCGTATTAAATTCGCCGATTTCAAAACCCAAGCTTTATTTCCTCATCCCCGACTTCGATCTGAGCGGTCTTGCCTGTGATCAGCATGATTTTCTAAAAATAAAAACAACTGTATCATGAATACAGACACAAATTCTTAATTCGATTTACTTCGAACCCGGCACCACCGGGAATGTCCCATTTCCCATTACAGATGATGCCCCGAGTTGTCGAAGACATACAACTCGCTGCCATCCTCGGAGGCGACACGAATATCGCCCAGTTGAAATTCAGGAAACGCCGACGAGATTTTCCTTTTAAATATCATATCCAATTCGAACCCGGCATCGGCGGAAGCGTTCCATTTGCTTTTCAGGTAGCTTTTTCATTGATGTTCCATTTGCCCCTTACTGCTTCATCCTCTGTTTAATAATTTGAATATATCCTTCTAAAGCCTTAACGCCTTCCTCATTACAATATTGATCATTTTTACCGCTAGGGAAACCATCTTTTACTGCAGCACATTTTTTTCTTATTTCTTCAAGGAATGGGTCATCGTTTATTGGAATACTAATAAAATCATCCCACTCCCATTCTTTCGATGTCCCATCAAGGAAGGATTGAATGATTCTCGCTGCGTCTTTACTCTCCACTGTTCCCTCTCCTGATTTTCAGGAATAAACTTTATCGTCGAAAAAGGTCCCAGAAATCAAAATGCCAATGAAATCGTGAACCTTTTTGACCAATGGCAATCCTAAAGATTTCATAGCCAGCTTGCCTTGTTCCCTTCCATCCCCATCCTATACGAATATATGGGTTACTATTTACAATACCAACCCCGCGCGAAAATAATATACCTGATGGTTTAGCGGCTATTCCACCTAACCCCCAAGATATCTGATCATAAGTGCTGGGCTCTCTCGGACATATCTTTGGTTTAGAGGGATTACCATACATGATCTCATTGTAATCCTGCTCCCTTCTCTCCTTTTGCGCTTCTTCCCACTCGGGGTCATAAGGAGATGTGTCTATGGGAACAATGAGTCCGTAAGGATCAATCAAATTCACCGGATCATTGACGACATAACCAAAAAGGTTGATATCCCCTCCCGCAAAGAGGATCGGGTCTTTGGAGGCCCATCTTCCCGTCACGGCGTCGTAGTCTCTCAGGCCAAATCTCACCAGGCCGGTGTCTGGGTCGTACAATCCTCCCGCGAAGCCGAAGGGTTGGAAGTTGGGGTTGGTGTCGGTCAGGACTCTTCCGAATTCGTCGTAGTCCAACTGTTGGATGATGGTGCCGTCTGAGATGTTTACAACCAGCCTCGGGCTGCCCAGGTGATCGGAAATAATCCGATAAGTCTGACCGCCTT
>CAYHZK010000088.1:0-8709 GCA_964361085.1 uncultured Planctomycetales bacterium | reverse complement strand
ATCTTCGAACTTAACAACTTTCCTTCAGGCTCATTATTGAACTAGAAAAGACTCTTCTTCCCCCACCAATATCTTTTAAAGCGGAAATATTTTCTGGGAAAAGATTAAAAATACTATAGAATATCTCTGATCATTTTGCCCATTGACCTTGACCAAGGAGCCGTTATGGAGTGGTTGAAAGATTTTGCCGATCTTTTCCTGCACCTGGATGACCACATGAACACGATCGTCCAGAATTTTGGCGTGTGGACTTACCTCATCCTGTTTCTGATCATCTTCTGCGAAACCGGGCTGGTGGTCACACCATTTCTCCCGGGCGACTCCCTGCTCTTTGTCGTCGGGGCTCTGGCGGCGACCGGGACCCTGGATTTGGGATGGAGCCTTGGACTTTTGTGCGCGGCCGCGATCCTGGGAGACACCGTCAATTACGCCATCGGACATTTTCTGGCTCCAAAAATCATCCACCACAAAAAAATCCGGTTCGTCAAACAGGAACACATCGACCGCACGCACCAGTTTTTCGAAAAATACGGCGGGAAGACGATCATCATCGCCCGGTTTGTCCCCATCATCCGGACCTTCGCGCCCTTTTGCGCTGGCGCCGGCAGCATGACCTACGGACATTTTCTGATTTATAACGTGGCCGGCGGGATTTTGTGGGTTATGCTGTGCGTCTTCGGAGGGTATTTCTTCGGCAACCTGCCGTTTGTGGAAAAAAATTTCAGCCTGGTCATCCTGGCCATCATCGGGATCTCGATCCTGCCGGGGATCATCGAATTTCTCAACGCGCGAAAATAAAACACAGAGCCCGAAACGTCTAAAAAATTCTCGATTTTATGACTGACTTGAGTTTGGCACTTTTTGCCCTTCGTTCCTCCCCCTCGACGGGGGAGGCTAGGTGGGGGTGACAACTCCAATCTTCACCCTCCCCTTACCCCTCCCGTCCAGGGAGGGGAATTTTATGGGAAATTTGCCAAACTCAAGTGACTGAAATAGATGGGCCATGGATAAAACGACCGACAACTTCTCCCCGGAAGAAAAAATACGTTATGCCCGCCAGACCATTCTGCCGATGATCGGGCACGAAGGCCAGTTGCGGCTTAAGAACGCGAGGCTTCTGATTGTCGGGGCCGGCGGACTGGGTTCCGCGCCGGCCATTTATCTGGCGGCCGCCGGTGTGGGGACCATCGGGCTGATCGACGCAGACACGGTTTCCTTATCCAATCTCCACCGGCAGATCCTTCACTCCACCCCGGACATCGACAAGCCGAAGGTTGTTTCGGCGCGCGAAAAACTCGCGCACATCAATCCGGACGTCAACATCGTCACGCACCAGAAAAGACTCAACGCCGATAACGCCCAAACCCTTCTGGCCGGCTATGACCTGGTGATCGACGGGACGGACAATCTCCCGTCGCGGTATGTGATCAATGACGCCTGTTTCTTTTTGAACAAAAATTTTATCTTTGGAGGCGTGCACCAGTTTGAAGGGCAATGCAGCGTCTTCGGCCCGGGAGGACCTTGTTACCGGTGTATCTTCCGCGAACCTCCGCCGCCGGGAGAGATGCCGTCCTGCGCTGAAGCCGGCGTCATCGGCGTTGTGCCGGGAATCATCGGGTTGATGCAGGCCAATGAAGCCATCAAATGGATCTGCCGGATCGGAGAGCCGCTCGCAGGACGCCTCCTCATCTTTGACGCGCTCCCGGCGCGCTGGCGCGAGGTCAAAATCAAAAAAGATCCGGAATGCCCCCTCTGCGGCGCGCATCCTACGATTCACTCGGTAAAAGAATACGCCCGGCCCTGCGCGACAGCGGCGACGACGACGGACATCGCCGGCGAAATCACCGTTCGGGAATTGAAACAACTGCGCGATCAGCAGCCGGACCTCTACTTGCTCGACGTGCGCGAGCAGATGGAGTGGGACTTCGCCCGCATCGAAGGCGCTCACCTGAAACCGTTAAGCATACTGGAAGAGAATTTTGAAGATATTCCGAAGGACAAACCTGTTTACTGTTTTTGTAAACTCGGCGGACGCAGCCAAAGAGCCATCGAATTTTTAAAATCCCAAGGCTACTCCCGGCTTGTCAACGTCAAGGGAGGCATTCAAGCCTGGTCGGCAGAAATCGATCCCGCGATTCCCCAATACTAATAACCCGGCTCCGGCCCGGTCCCCGCGCGGCTGAAAAGCGCGGATTGGTCCTGCTCATGCGTCTTCTTTTTATTCTTTAAATAGGCTTCTCCCGCTTTCATGGCGTGCGCGGGCAATCCGCGGATGAGCACTGTTTTATTTTCAATCGGCGTGTTTCTCGGCCTGCGCACTCGTAAACTGTCGCGTTTTTTGGTCATAAAAATTCCCTCCTATTAAAGGATGATCCGCGCGTCGACGGCAAAACATCCTTTTTCGTTGACGATCAAAGGATTAATGTCCGCTTCCCTGACACACGAAGCAAATTTCTGGATAGAGCACAGCGCGTCGACAAGAGACACCCTGTCCACGGCCATGCCGCGGAATCCCTTCAATATCTCCGCGCCCCTGATCTCATCGATCAACCGCTGGGCCTCCATCCGGCCGAAAGGAACGATACGAAAAGAAACATTCTTCAACGCTTCAACAAAAACACCTCCCAGCCCGAACATCACCACGGGACCAAACTGAGGATCATGGCTGAGGCCCGCAACGCATTCGATTCCACGAACCATTTCCATCAGATGAACGCCCAGGATTTTCGCTCCGGGCCGGACGCTCTTGATTTGTTGTGTCATGGCGTTAAGCTTCAGCAGGAGCTCCTCTTCGTTGTGGATGTTCAGGGCAACGCCGCCCACATCGGTTTTGTGAATGATATCCGGGGAGCCTATTTTCATGGCCAGCGGATACAAATTCGCGCCTGCCTTCAAAGCCTCCTCAAGGTTTTGAGCGAAGGCCCGGCGGGGAACGGAGATCCCGCAGGCCTCCAGGATGTTTAACGCCTCATCTTCAAACAGCGCGTCCCGTTTTTCCGCTTTCACATTCGCGATGACGCGGATGGCCTGCGGCGGCGGAGGCGCGGCTTCGGCGGTTTCCCCGGGACGGCGGGAAATCTCTTTCCATGTGTATAACGCCTTCAGCGCCGAGACAGCCTCGGAGATCGTCGTGAAGGCCGGGACATGCCTTTCATTCAAATACTGAATCGCCCGGCGGGTGTTCTCCCCTCCCACCATCGCGACAACAAGCGGTTTTTTTCTTTGAATTTTTTCATATTCCTCTTCGATGGTTTTGGCCACGTTCAAAGGATCGGTGATCACCGTTTCACAATAGAGAATGATGACCGCTTTGATTTTGTCCTCGACAAAAGCGATGCGGCCTGCCTGCCGGTAATGATCTTCTCTGGCCTGCCCGGTCATATCCACCGGATTCCCGGTGCTCCCGAATCCGGGCATTGTTTTGCGGAATTTTTCTTCAAGCCATGCCGGGGCATCGAGCAGTTTGATCCCCGCGTCTTCGCACTCGTCGCTCGTTCGAACGCCCAGGCCTCCGCCGTTGGTCAGGATGACGCTCTCCTCTCCTTCAGGGAGAGGCAGAGAAAGCGTCCTCGACCAGCCGAAGGCTTCGTGGAATGTCCTGGCCCGCAAGATTCCCATCTGCCGGAACGCCGCGTCGTAAATCCTGTCGGAACCGGCCAGGGACCCGGTGTGGGACAGGGCCGCCTTTTCGCCTCGTTGCGAGCGGCCGACTTTTAAGACCACGACGGGTTTTTTCACCTGCATCCGCATAAACCGCCGTCCGTCCCTGATCCCCTCCATGTAGATCTGAATCACTTTCACATGGTCATCCTGATTAAAATATTCGATGAGTTCCTGATCCGCGATATCCGCTTTGTTCCCGACGCTCACCAGGGCGGCCAGGCCGATTTTTTCCATCACGGTCCACCCCATGAGCGCGATCGCCAAAGCCCCGCTCTGGGATATGAAGGCGATTTTTCCGGGCAGCAAACTCCTGGGGCCGAAGGTCGCGTTGAGCCGGGACGGCGCGTAAATGAGTCCCAGCGCGTTGGGGCCCAAAAGGGCGATGTGATGCTCGTCGACAAATTCCTTAAGTTTCTTTTCTTCTTCCGCATTGCCGGTCTCGGCAAACCCGGAGGAAATCACAATGACGCTCTTGACCCCCTTGCGGGCGCACTCCCCGACAACATCCGGCACGCTGGAAGCCTTGACCGCGATCACGGCAAGGTCGATGTCGCCCGGGGCATCGAGAACCGACGGGTAAGCCCTTTTTCCCAGCACGTCCCGCAGCGCTGGATGGATGGGATAAATCTCGCCCGCGTAACGGCCGTCGATAATATTTTTTAAAATTTGATGACCGATTTTATCAGGATTGGCGGAGGCCCCGACGACGGCCAGCCCCCGGGGATGAAACAAAGAATGCAGATCCTTGACCTCAACCTCTTCCTTCTCCACGTGAGATTGGGCTGTTAATCTGGCTACGGTCACGACGACCTCGCTTTTTTATCCGGATTTTTGCGCTAAATCTTTGTAGAACTGCCAGCGTTTCAGGGCGTCTTCTCTCGCCAGCTCCAGAAGCCTGCGGGCCTCGTCAGGATGCGTGTGCGTCAGCGATTTAAAGCGGTCTTCCTGATAGGCAAACTCTTCGAATGTGATTTTGGGCTCTGAAGAGTCGAGGGTCATGGGATTTCTTCCCTGCTTTTGCAACAGCGGGTTGTAACGGAACAACGGCCAGTACCCCGAAAGAACGGCGGCCCGGTCATTGGAAATCGCCTTGGACATCGTGATGCCGTGGGCAACGCAGTGGCTGTAGGCGATGATCAGAGACGGGCCGGAGTAACTTTCCGCTTCGATGAAGGCGCGGACGGTGTGCTCATCCTTAGCGCCGATGTCCACATTGGCCACATACACATGACCGTAGTCAATGGCCGTCCTGGCCAAATCTTTTTTGGCCGACTTCTTCCCGGCTGCGGCAAATTTGGCGACGGCGCCCCGCGGGGTGGCTTTCGAGGCCTGGCCTCCCGTGTTGGAATAGACCTCCGTGTCCAGGACGAGAATATTCACGTCGCGATCGAGCGATAAAACATGGTCCAGTCCGCCAAAACCGATATCATAGGCCCAGCCGTCCCCGCCGACAATCCAGACGCTTTTCTTGACCAGCATATCGGCGACGTTCAAAAGGTGTTTGGCCGCCGGCGTTGTATCGGCATTTGTTACCTTTTTTTTCATCAATTCCACGCGGTTCCGCTGCTCGTAAATCCCGGCTTCATCGTTCTGTGCGGCTTCGATGATGTCTTTGACCAATTGAGATCCGATGACCGGCTCCATCGTTCTCATCAGCTCGCAGGCGATTTCCCGCTGCTTGTCGATGGAGAGTCTGAACCCTAAGCCGAATTCGGCGTTGTCTTCAAAAAGCGAGTTGGACCAGGCGGGGCCGCGGCCGTCCTCGTTGGTCGTCCACGGCGAGGTCGGCAGGTTCCCTCCATAAATGGAAGAGCAGCCCGTCGCGTTGGCAATCACCGCGCGGTCGCCAAAAAGCTGGGTCATCAATTTGATGTACGGGGTCTCGCCGCAGGCCGCGCAGGCGCCGGAAAATTCAAAAAGCGGCTGCAGCGATTGAACGCCCCTGACCGTGGTGTGCCTGACATGCGCCCGGTCGACGGTGGACAATCCCAAAAAGAATTCCCAATTCTTTTTCTCTTCCTCCCGCAGCGGCTGGATGGGGTGCATGTTAAGGGCTTTTCTGGCGGGATCCGTTTTGTCCTTAACCGGACAAACCTCGACGCAGATCTGGCATCCGGTGCAATCTTCAGGCGCGACCTGAATCGTGTATTTTAATCCCCGCAGCTCGACATCCTTGGCTTCGTTCGATTTGAACGTTGCCGGGGCATTTTGCAAATGCCCCGGCTCGTAAATTTTTGTCCGGATCACACTGTGAGGACAGGCCAGAATACATTTCCCGCACTGAATGCACATCTCCGTCTCCCAGACAGGGATGTCCTGGGCGATATTCCGCTTTTCCCATTTTGAAGTCCCCACCGGATAACTGCCGTCGTCTGGCAGGGCGCTGACGGGGATATCATCGCCGCAGCAGGCGATCATCCTGGCCGTGACGTGTTGAACAAACTCCGGCGCCTGGGAAGGAACAGCGGGACCCCGCGCCCTGGTGCTGGTCACGCTCCCGGGAACTTCAACCCGGCACAAATGGGCCATGGCCTGATCAACGACATTAAAATTAATTTCAATAACGTCTTTCCCTTTTTTGCTGTAGGCCTTTTCGATGGATGTCTTGATGGCGGCAACGGCCTCGTCTCTGGGCAGAACGCCGGAGATGGCGAAAAAGCACGTCTGCATGATCGTATTGATCCTCCCTCCCAATCCCGCCTCACGCGCGACCTTGTAAGCATCGATGACATAAAATTTCAAATCTTTATCAATGAGCTGTTTCTGCGCCTCCCGGGGGATATGATCCCACACCTCCCGGGGCCCGTAATAACTGTTCAGCAGAAAGACCCCGCCCTCGTCGAGATGGGCCAGGACATCATACTTCTCGAGAAAATGAAATTGATGGCATCCGACAAAATTGGCGCGGCTGATCAAATAGGTCGAACGGATGGCGCGAGGCCCGAAGCGAAGATGAGAAACCGTCATGGACCCCGACTTTCGCGAATCATAGACAAAATAACCCTGCGCATAATTCGGCGTGTTCTCGCCGATGATCTTGATCGAATTTTTATTGGCGCCGACCGTCCCGTCCGAGCCCAAACCATAAAAGATGGCCTGGACACCGTCCCGGCCATTGATGACGAAATCTTCATCGTAATCGATGCTGGTATGGGACAGATCATCTTTGATTCCGATGGTGAAATGATTCTTGGGATTCGTTTTTTTAAGTTCATCGAAGATCCCCTTGATCATGGCAGGGGTGAACTCTTTCGACGATAATCCGTAACGGCCGCCGATCACCCGCGGCAGTTTGTGAAAATGCGTCTGCGGGGCGGTCTCGAAAACGGCGTTGACCACATCCAGATATAAAGGCTCTCCGGCGCTGCCGGGTTCCTTCGTTCTGTCCAGGACCGCGATGGCCCTGGTTGTCGGCGGAATCGCCTCGATAAAATGTTTAATGGAAAAGGGACGGAAGAGCCTGACCTTCAGAACGCCGACTTTTTCACCCCGTTCCGCAAGGTCATCAACCGTTTCAGCGGCAGCCTCCGCCCCCGATCCCATCAGGACAATAATCCTTTCGGCGTCCGCAGCGCCGTGATAATCAAAAAGATGATACTGGCGGCCGGTCAGACCGGCAAACCTCGTCATGGCCTTCTGGAAAATCCCGGGGCAATGTGTGTAATAAGGATTAACCGATTCCCGCGCTTGAAAAAAAACATCCGGATTTTGGGCCGTTCCGCGGACAACGGGATGATCGGGGCTTAATCCCCGTTTTCGATGGGCGCGAACCAGATCATCATTGATCATGAATCGTATATCGTCTTCCGTTAACTGTTCAATCTTGGCGATTTCATGCGAGGTGCGAAAGCCGTCAAAAAAATGCAAAACCGGCAGCCGGGACTCCAGCGTCACCGCGTGCGAGATCAGGGCGAAATCCATGACCTCCTGCACGCAGCTCGAACAAAACATCGTAAAGCCTGTCGCGCGCGCGGCCATGACATCCGAATGATCGCCGAAGATAGAAAGGGCCTGCGAGGCCACCGAGCGAGCGGCGACATGAAAAACGGCCGCGGTCAATTCTCCGGCAATCTTGTACATGTTGGGGATCATCAGGAGAAGCCCCTGCGAGGCGGTAAATGTCGTTGTCAACGCCCCCGTTTGCAGCGCGCCGTGAACCGTTCCGGCGGCGCCCCCTTCGCTTTGCATTTGCTGAACCAGCGGGACAGTCCCCCAAATGTTCTTTTCTCCCGCCGCCGCCCATTGATCCGCGTGCTCGCCCATCGGAGAGGCCGGCGTGATGGGATAAATCGCGATCACTTCATTCACTTTATAGGCAATGTAGGCCGCCGCCTCATTGCCGTCGATGGTTATCTGCGGCCTGTTCATTTCTTCGCCTTTGTGGCACGTTTATGATGAAACGAGGTTAAATCCAGAATCCTCGGTTCCGCCACCCGTTTGTAATCGCTAAACCGCATCCTGACTAACTCCCGGTGATTCCCCGCGTTAAAGGCGATCTCCCGGTCCTGGCTCAGCCGATCGTCGACAATGAGCTTCATCCCGTAAAGATGGCCAAACGGCGGCATGGCCCCGACCTCGCAGTCAGGAAAACGGTCTTTAAATTGATCTTCCTTGACCAATTCCGCGTGTTCCGAGTCCGTCTCTTCTTTCAGGTATTCAAAATCAATGTCCCTTGAAGCCGGGACAACCACCATGGTCAACTCCCCGTCCAGTTCGACAATAATCGTTTTTGCGATCTCTTTCCCCGTGATGTGAGACGATTCCGCCACCTCCTGGGCCGTATAGGCCGGCGAATGACTGATCACCGTGTACTTCACCTGGTACCCGTCTAAAAGCTCTCTGAGTCGTCTGATCGGCATAAGCCACCTCCTTGGGAATATTGTATTGGGGTATCGTGTTGCTGCTTTTCTTAACTTGAGTTTACAAAGACAAAGGAGTTTTTCCCATCCGCGGATATACCCAGGAAGATAGGTAATAATACTCATTATGGGCTGTCCTTTCCCAGACTTTAATCGTAATAAGAGAGCAATCTTCCCGAAATAATAC
>CAYHZK010000087.1:0-8731 GCA_964361085.1 uncultured Planctomycetales bacterium | reverse complement strand
GAAGGCGCATCCCATCCCCAAGCCCCGATAGGCAACGCCCGAGCCGGAGGCGGCGTCTTCAAACGTCCCGTCCCCCTTGTTGCGGTACAGGGCGTTGCCTATCGGGGCAGACCACCACCACCGCTTTCCATAATAATTGGCAAAGCCCGAGCCGTTCACCGCGTAGATATCCAAAAATCCGTCGCGGTCATAATCCGCGGCGCACGCCCCCGGGCCGATGACTTCATTCAGGGAGGTCAGCGTCATCCCGGTCTGGACGTGGGCAAACGTCAGGCCGGAGTCCCGGGTTGCATCCACCAACCTTATCTTCGGCGGCGAAGAATCTTTCTTGCCGCTTAAACGCCCCTCAAGGAAAGACTGGGCCGCCGGCGCCAGGGGAGGCTGCGAACCCAGCCCGCGTCCGGTCAGGAGAGAAAAGTCGACCGACTCAATCCCTTTTTCCAGAGAAAGGACGAGCGCCCATCCCATCCCCTGCAGGACAAGGGCCAGAATGACCGCCGGATTCAACAGGGTTCCCCAAAAGCGTCGAGGGCGACCTTTGTGAAGATATTGGGCGCGGGAATCGCTCATATCTTAAAATTTTTCCTTCTGCGGCTGGTTGCGGATCGGCACGCTCAGCGTATCGCGACCCATGTCGATGATCGGCAGCCGCACCTCCCGGTCCCCAAAGACCCAGTCCGTGTACCATTGATTAAACCGCCGGTAACGGACCCTCGCCGTCACCGTGATATCCCCCTTGGCCCAGTAAGGAACCCGGAAGGTATGGATGGAGATATCCGTCTGGCCGGCGGGAATCGTCTTTTTGTAGGCATGGCCGATCATATGCCAGAGATTATGCTTGTCGATCAGCGTGCCCTTGCGGCTGAGACCCAGGGTAAAGAAAAACCGTGTCTTCCCGGGCATGACGTAGCCGTCCTCATCAAGGCCGCCGCTGTGATAAATCACGTTATTCTGCCCGTCGACCACTTTAAGCTCCAGCCAGCTCTCGTAAATATCCAGCGGGCCGTTGGGGAAATCATGCCCCACCAGCGCATTGGTCACCGCCACGTTCAGACTCACCTCCTGCCCGAGGGAGACATAAAGCCCGGGCTCCGCCAATCCGTAAATCTCAGTATCCACAAAGGCCTGGCTCCGTGTGCCCTCTTTATCCCGTGGGATAAAAATATCCACCAGGAGTTTCCGGCCCTTGAGCCACTCCTTGGTCATCGCATACTGCTCCTCATCCCCGTCCAGCCAGGGGACGGCCGTGTTGGCCGCTATAAAACGGTGGGAGCGCACCATGCCGTCTTTGCCGGCGGCGGGATCGCGGGAAGGGACCAGGGGCATGTGGCAGTCCCGGCACATCTTCACCGTGTCCTTGTGAAATCCCTTGTCATTCCTGCCGGAGAAAGGGCTGGCCAGCCATTCCCCGTACTGATCCTGCAGCTTCACCCAGCCCCAATTGTTGGGGTCCTGAATGTATTGCTTATGGCAGACAGCGCAGTACTCCGGCGTGCTGTAAAAATCCCGGCTGTACTCGGCCCTGTGAAGGGCCGGCGCCGTGCGGATGAGAAGACGGTTGAGCATCCCGGCCCAGTTCCCTTCGCTGTGCGCGAAAAGATAATCCCTCGGGGGGTTAAAGACATAACTGCCGCTTCCTTTGAGATGACGGATGCGGCTGATGCCGTGGCAGAGGATACAGGATGAGCCCTCATCGCTGTAAGGGGTATCCAGCCCCTCGCCGGGGTTTACCCCGCCGGAGAAGAGGGCCACGGGGTCATGACAGCCGGCGCAGTAACGCGTCGATTCCTTGCCGTCCGTTTCAATGAAATACTCCTCGGCCTTCCGGTAAAAGACATCCGTCGAGGAATAGCGGTGCGCCGAGGCCTGCCACTGGTAATAGATGTCCTTGTGGCACCCGCCGGCGGCGCAGGAGCGAGAGTTGCCGATCCGCCCGGCGTCCACCAGTCCTCCGGATTCCGTCATGGCCTCGCTGGGATAAAAAGGATTGTCGCCATACCTCAGGCTGCAAGAGGCAGGAATCCCGCCGGGGAACCCGGGCTCCTTGTACATCGCGGCCAGGAGCCCCTGGACGGAGAATATCGCGGCGGTCATCCCTGAGATCCATAAGAGGCCCTTCGCCGGGGTCATCCCTAAGGCCGGCGTCCCGGAGAATCCGGGTGTGGGCAGAAAAGATTTCCCTCCCCTGAACATCCTCAGAAAACCATGAAGGAAAACGAACAGCGCGCCGAAAAGCCCTGCCCAGAGGTGGACGTCCGGTATCCAGGAGGCCTCTTTCCTGATGCCGACAACCGTCAGGTGCAGCCCCGTCAGGCCGACAGCCGCGACGACACCATAGGAAAGGTAGCCAGTGAGCCTGTAACCCCCTCTCCAGCCCGCCGTTGCCCGGCGGTAATGGATAAATTGAAACAGTGTGAAAGGAAGGAAGAAGAGAAAACCGGCGAAGATGTGAAAAAGGAGATTAAACTGATAAAAGGCACTGAAATCCTTCCCAAGCCAGATGATCATCCCGCTGATCAGTTCGTACAGGAAGAGCGACGCGACGAGGAGAAAATAAAAACGCGGCCTTGGCCCCTTGTTCTCCGGATTCTTCCTGGGATCTGTCAGAATAGTAAAGAATAACACCGCGGCCTGCGCTTTTTGCTGCGGCCCCGAAGGGGAACGGGACCATTAGTCGAAACTCAGGGATAAGATGATGCGACTCATTGGGGCAACGGATTGTCCGTCAGCAACTGATAACGACAAGAATACAGCCCGAAATCAAAAAATGCAATGGCGGATTTTGATTGTTTTTGAAACCGGCTACGAGACGCCCACGAGGTTTTTGAGGGCTTTGTCCTGCGATTTGTCCATGGGCCCGACGACGGCGAGGTTGAAACGGTTTTCGCGGAGGATGTCGTTGGCCACTCTCCGGATGTCTTCCCGCTTGACTTTTTTGACGAGTTTGATGATCTCGTCGAGCGTCCGGATCCGGTCGCGCATCAGCACGGATTCGCCGATCCATAACATGTGGTCGAGGGTATCTTCAAGACCCAGGAGGATCTGTCCCAGATAATAGTCCCGGCTCCGCCTGAACTCATCTTCGGTCACGCCGGAATGTCTGATCTTCTTCAGTTCTTTCAAGATCACGTCGACCGCCTTGACAAGCTTTTTGTTGTCGACACCGGCCCGGATCATAAACATCCCCGTATCTTTCAGATATTTGAGCGAGGACGAAATCGAGTAGGCCAGCCCGCGCTTTTCCCTGACCTCGTCGAAAAGCCGGCTCGACATGTTGCCGCCCAGGATAATATTCAGAAGGTTTAAGGCATAGCGGTCCGGATGGTCGTTCTCCAGCCCCAGCATCCCCAAAGCCAGATGCATCTGTTCGGTCTCCCGGCGGTTGAAATTGACGCGAGGGGCCTCCTGCGCATTATTCGCCGGGATAACGGCAACCCCGTCGCTGACGGCAAGCTTTTTAACCTTGCGCTCCGCCAATTCGACAAAATCCTTGTGACTGACCTTGCCGCAGGCCGCGATGACGGCGTTGCCCATCGTGTAATGCCGGTGGTGAAACTGCCGCAAATCCTCCGAAGTCATCGCGGAAACCGTTTCCGGCGTCCCGGCCAGATTTTTGCCGAGAGGATGGTTGGGCCACACCAGTCCGTCAAGAAGATCCAGGACATAGTACTGCGGCAGATCATGGTACATCTTGATTTCTTCGACGATCACGGACCGTTCTTTGACCACATCTTTCCGGGTCATGTCGGGAAAAAACACCATGTCCGCGAGGATGTCAAAGGTCCGGCTGATATGCTGGGCCGGGATCTTGGCGTAATAACAGGTCTGCTCTTCGGAGGTGAAGGCGTTGAGCGCCCCCCCAACCCCTTCGATGAGCTCCTTGATCTCGTCGCACGAATATTTGGCGCTCCCCTTAAAGGCGATGTGCTCCAAAAAATGGGCCACCCCTTTGACGCGATCTTCTTCATGACGGCCGCCCCCGCCGATCCATAGCCCGACAGCGACACTGTCGCGCTCGCGCATGTCCTTCGTCACCACGCGCAGGCCGTTTGAAAGTCTTGTTTTCTGATACATAACATTCCCTTTCTCAGCGGATCGAGTTTGATTCCGCGTCATCATTCACTCGTGAGACTTTTGACAAAATCAGAGACAGAGGCGACCAGGTCGTCCCGGCCCTCGTGCTTTTCGATTTCCTTAATAATGGCGCTGCCGACAATGACACCGTCCGCGACCTGCGTGACGGCTTTCACCTGCTCCGCGGTTGAGACCCCAAACCCCACACAGACCGGCTTGTCCGTCAGGCGTTTGACGGCCTTGACGTGATTGAGCATAGCGGCGGGCAGGCTCTGCCGCGCTCCCGTCACCCCGGTGATGGAGACGTAATAAATGAATCCCGTCGAGGCGCTGATGATCTTTTTCATCCGTTCCCTGGTTGTCGTCGGCGAAATGAAAAAGACGGTCGAAATTTCCGCTTCCCGCGCGGCGAGGATGAGGCCTTCAGCTTCTTCCGGAGGGAGATCGGGGACAACGAGGCCGTCGACGCCGGCTCCTTTGGCCGCGGCGACAAACGCATTTTCGCCGTAATGAAAAATGATGTTGTAATAGACCATCAGTGCGAGAGGGATTTCGGAATGCCGCCGGATCCGGCGGACGCTTTCAAAAATCTTTTCGACCGTAACCCCGTTCCGCAGGGCGCGCTGCGAGGCGGCCTGGATCGTCGGCCCGTCGGCCAAGGGGTCGGAAAACGGGACGCCCAGCTCAACAATGTCCACCCCGGACTTTTCAAACGCGAGCACCAGCCGTTCGGTCGTTTCCAGCGCGGGATCGCCGGCGGTCACAAACGCGATAAAGGCCTTTTTATCCCTGGAACGCAAATCCAGAAATCTGTTTTCGATGCGGTTCAAATCAGATCCTTCATCGTGTTCACGTCTTTATCGCCGCGGCCGGAAAGGCAGACGATGACGGTCGAATTTCTTTTGACGTCGTTATCCAATGTGCGAAGGTAGCCGATCGCGTGCGAGGTCTCGAGGGCCGGGATGATGCCTTCGGTTTGGGACAGCAGTTTGAGGCCTTCGATCGCCACGCCGTCGGTCACGCCGACGTATTGCGCGCGGCCGATTTTTTTATAATACGCGTGCTCGGGGCCGACCCCGGGATAATCCAGTCCGGCGGCGATCGAATGCGCGATCTTGATCTGCCCCTCGTCGGTTTGCAGCAACCCGCTCTTGCTCCCGTGCAAAACGCCGATCTGGCCCGACGACAATGTGGCCGCGTGCCTTTCGCTGCTGATCCCTTCGCCGGCGGCCTCGACCCCGATCATCCTGACCTTGCGGTCCTTAAAAAAAGCGTGAAACAGTCCCATGGCATTGCTGCCCCCGCCGACGCAGGCGACAAGAATATCGGGCAACTTTTTTTCCCGTTTCAAAAATTGTCGTCGGGCCTCTTTGCCGATGACGGATTGAAATTCCCGCACCATCAGAGGATACGGGTGCGGCCCGGCGACGGACCCGATAATATAAAAGGTATCGCGGACGTTGGTGACCCAGTCGCGGATCGCCTCGTTCATGGCGTCTTTCAGCGTTTTTGAGCCGCTGGCAACCGGGATGACCGTCGCCCCCATCAATCGCATGCGAAAGACATTGAGGGCCTGACGCTCAATGTCTTCCTCGCCCATGTAAATCTCGCATTTGAGGCCGAAGAGGGCCGCGGCCGTCGCGGTCGCCACACCGTGCTGACCGGCGCCGGTCTCGGCGATGATCCGGGTTTTTCCCATCTGACTGGCCAGGATGATCTGGCCTAAGGTGTTGTTGATTTTGTGGGCGCCGGTGTGGAGCAGGTCTTCGCGTTTGAGATAAACTTTGAGGCGCTTGTATTGACGGGACAACCGTTTGGCAAAGTAAAGGTTGGTGGGCCGGCCGGCGTATTCGCGCAGGTAGTAGGCGAATTCGTCCTTGAATTTTTTGCTTTTCTGCGCCGCGCGAAAAACCGTTTCCAGCTCGTCGAGCGCGGAGATCAGCGTCTCAGGAACAAACCGCCCCCCAAACTCTCCAAAATGGCCTGTTTTGTCGGGAATGCGCATATTGATATTTTAGAAAAGGTATCTCGTAGTTCGAAAAATATGACCAACCCATTTCAGGATGACTCAACTTCCGGAATACGAACTACGAGATACGAAATTTATTCTTTATACTCCCTCATCACCATCGATGTCTTGCCGACACCGACGGCCCCGTCGATCCTCAGCGGGGTTTTTTGTTCGTCGGCGGCAAACCAGATTTTGTATTTCGCCGGGTTGCTCTGCATATAAAAGGCGTCGTATTTTTTACCCCCCGCGCCGATGCTGTTTTTTTTGACCAGGGTAATGTCGATGTCCTGGGTCGGGAGACTGAGCTTTAAAATGTCTCCCATTTTGAACCGGCCGTCGCGACGGTAACGATAAATGAAACAGTAAATGTTGTCAAGCTGTCCCTGTTTTTCAAGAATCTGCTCGGTCGTTTTGTCGTCGGCGGTCTTGACAATGCGGACCCGGCCGGCCTGCGGCTCGTAATATTCCACAATCCTTTCTTTGTTGCCGAAGATATTGAGGTCGCGTTCCACCATTTGAGGGAACAGCGTCTCGGGATGGGCATAAATCTTTTCCTCATCTAAAAAATTAAATCCGTCGGCACGAAAAACAAAGAGGACAAACTCTTTCCCATCCTTCATGACCGGTCCTTCACAGGAAAGGGTCGCCTCCCCCGCCTTGACGCCGCCCTGCTTGATCGAGTACGCGATTTTCTCGCCGAGAAAAGACGACAAATCCTTCCCCGCCGCGGCAGCGACAGACAATCCTGCGCACATCACAACTCCGGCCCCTATCTGGAAATATCGTCCCATACTCCGTGTCCTGTAAAACATTAAAATTTTTCGCTTCACGCTTCACGAATAACGCTTCACGAAATTTTCAAATCATAATCCTTCACAAACTGTTCCATCAATCGCGCGCCCCGGGGAAGATGGGAAACCTTGACATACTCGTCGGTCGTGTGCGCGGTCCCCCTGGAGCCGTAACCGGTCGCGAAGGCCGGGATGCCGTGTTTCTTGAAAAATGTGATGACGGTCGCCCCTTCGCTCCCTTTGAGCGTTGTCTTGAGTTTCAGCTTTTTGGCCGAATCGAGATAGGTCTTGACGAACGGATGACCGGCCTCGATTTCGTACGGCTGCTGCAGATCATCGATCACGATCTTGAACTTCGGCGTCACGCTGCGCACGATGGCCTTGATCCGGGCCAAAACGTCGCTGGATTTCATCCCCGGCAGATAACGGCAATCGAGCGCGAATTCGCAAAAATCGGCGACCATGTTCACCTTGTCGCCCCCTTTGATGACGCCGATGTTCATCGTCGGAGGACGGAGCAGCGGGTGCTTTTTGAACTTGAACCGGTGGGCCTTCAGCCGCCTGATCACCTCGGCGGCCTGTTCGATGGCGTTGACACCGCGCCAGTTGTACGCCCCGTGCGCTTTTTTTCCGAAAATCTGAATGCGGCTGTGGATCAACCCCTTCTGCGCCACGATCGCGTAAAACTCGTCGGAATCCACGATGAGAGCGGCTTTCGGCTTTAAAATCTTTTGGTCCAGAAGCGGAATGATCCCGGCGTGGCTGCCGGTTTCTTCATCCACCGTCGCGGCCATGATGACATCGTTTTTAAGCGAAACGTGATCCTCGGCCAGACTCCGCATGACCTCCATGCAGCAGGCGAGGTTGCCCTTGTCATCGCTGGCCCCGCGGCCGTACATCCTGCCACTCTTGATCTCGCCCCCCAAAGGATCGAATTTCCACCCCCCGCCGATGGGGACGGTATCGAAATGGGGAGTCAGCAAAATCGCATTCTCGCTCGCCTGAGGCGAACTTCCCTTATAGAGAGCGACAACATTGGGCCGGTTGCCTTCGAAGGAATATGTTTGAACCTCAAGCCCCGCCGAACGCATGTCCGCCGCGATAAACTTGGCCAGTTCCAGCTCGTTTCCCGGCGGGTTTTCGGAATTGAAACTGATGACCTTCCTGGTCAGTCCCATCAGGCGTTCCTCATGGATCATGGCAAAAACTCCTCTGCTTTTAAGGCCCCCAGGAGCCGGCTATAATCGTCGAAATCCACAACGGTCAAAAAGGGATGAGCCTCGTCAAGCTTTTGTAATTTGGGAAGATGGTTCCGGATATTACGAAACGCGATATATTTAAAATCCGTCTGGCATGACGGACAGCGGAGGCTGTCCAGTTTTAAATCCATGGCCCGGCAATGGGCGCAATTCCCCGACAAATCCCCGTAAATCAAAAGGTGATTCTTGATTTCTTTGACATCCAGACTCTTGTAAACCCGAAGATACCGCCGGCTCATAGGAGGCCCATTATAACACAGGCGATCGGAAAAGGAACTTCTAGTCTTTTCCAGTGCAAGATGAGCCTGAAGTGAAAGTCATATAAAAGCTGGCCGTATAGGCCATACTGAAAGGATGACAATCACAATGGACGACTCAGGCCTGACAACCGTGAACGACCTTAAAAAGGTCCTTAACGCATCAAAGAACGTTGAATTCCGACGCTTTACCCGTAATGAAGCATACCGGTGGATCGAGGCTACCCTGATCAAATTTGAGTACATGTCCCTGGGCAAACTCGACAAAGGCATCGTTAAACAGTATATTGCTCACATGAGTCAATATTCCCGCGCTCAGATTTCACGGCTCGTTGGTCT
>CAYHZK010000086.1:0-8740 GCA_964361085.1 uncultured Planctomycetales bacterium | reverse complement strand
AGATCATGATGCAAGAACGCGGATTTGTCAATAGGACAGACCAGACCAGCCAGGGCCCATCAAAACGATTATTTTTTTCAGGCCAGGACTTTAAAAACAATGGTGCATTCGCGGATCGGCGTCATCGGGATAGAAGGCTGATGGCCCGCTCCGCTGCCCGGTTTTTTTTCAAGCGATATCAGGGATTGATATCTTGAGCGCAAGGAAACAAGCTCGCTGTCTTTTTTGAGTCCGAACAATTCGTTACCCACTTTCGCAAACTCGAGAAAGTACTGCACGGCCTGCTGCAAATTGACCGTAACGCCGATGGGAGAAGGCAGCGGTGAAAATACCAGATTTTTGTTGTCCTGGATCAGATACTCGTGGTCTCCCAGGATGCTGGGATGGGAGAATTTCGAACATTGACGAAACGTGAGGTCGTATTCGTCCAGCAGGCGCGCGTCGACGTACTTGGCCATGTCGCGCACCGTCTTCCCCGACCAGGTCAAGAGCGTCCGGTCGGAGGTGACGTTGAACTTCTGCTTGAATTCCTCCACATGCCGCATGGTAATGGCCTTGCGTTTGAAAAATCCGTCCCTTTTGTCTTTCGGCGCGGTTTTGAGATCCTGCTCCTGCTCGGGGAGAGAGCGTTTGAAGATAATCCATTTGTAGGCGACAAACCGCTCGGCCAGGTGGTTGGCATTTTTGGGATTGTGCAGGATATAGCGCGCGGTGATCAGGTTTTCCAGCAGCCCGCGCAGCAGCGTGGCCACGTCCTGACCGTAGCCGTGCCGGCACAAAAGAACGATGGAAGAATATGTTTTAATGGAACGCGTCAGGATAAAAAGGAATATCCTCTGATGGGCCGGCAGATCAAAGAGTTTCGTTTGACGCGCGTTGAACTGGACGAGGAGCTGATTAACCAGGTCCCCTGCCTCGAGGGCGAGATGCGACAGCTCGGGGGATTCCATGTCAATGAATTTTTCCGTGGAAGGATCATGCATCATAACGCGTCCGCTTGAAAGGATTTATCGGCGCAGCCTGAAAGCGATGTCATTATAGAAAAGAGCCCCGGGGAAGGCAAGAAGAATGTGGCTGTAGCGCCCCTCATGTCTTCGCTTGAAACAAAAAAGTGGCGACACGCCGGAGATATTGCATATTTTTTCGATTCCCGACGGGTTTAAATTGATTTCAGAATAAAAAAATTAAAATAATAGTTTTAAAAGAAAATTTATTTGTTATTATGAATTCAAAGTCAGTCGTTCCTGATAAGAATCAAACAATTTTCAGAAACAGAGAGTTATGAATCGCGACGATATCTATGACCATCTTGCCCAGGTTTATCTCGGCAAAAAGAATAAGAGTGAGCAAAAAAGAAAAAAGCAATTCACATCCTGGCTCGTCATCAACATTGTCATCACGGGCATCATCTTCGCGAGTTCCGTTTACGGCCTGACCGCGTTCTTGACCCACCGGGGGGACCCCTTCCCCAGCAAAGTCATTTACACCCTCAACAACGGCCCCATCCGCATCAGCTATAATCTGGAATATCCGTTCCCGCCTGTGAAAACTTTTTCTCTTTCCGTCCCCGAGATGAACGTGGCAAAGTATCATGAGTTGCAGTTTGCGGTCCGCGGCCTCGAAGAAGGGAGTCCGGGCATTATCCGCGTTGAAGTGCGCAATCGCAGAAATGAAGTCTCGTCGGTTTTTGTCAAGAATATCGAATTCAAATGGGAACGGATACAGATTCCCTTCGAAAAATTCGAGCATATCTCGGACTGGTCGGATATTTCCGAAATTTCTTTTGTTATCGAGTCCTGGAATGCCGAGGATAAAGACGGGATTATTTTAATTGACGATGTTTGCTTTTCCACCTAAAGTTCCGCCGAAGGCGCGGGATAAAGGAGGCATGTGAAATGAGAATCATATCAATCGCCAATCAAAAAGGCGGATGCGGAAAAACGACCAGCGCGATCAATCTTGCGGGGGCCCTGAGCCTCAATGGGAAAAGGACTCTCCTCCTTGATCTGGATCCCCAGGCCCACGCCTCGTTAGGTCTGAACTTCGACAACAAAGACAGCATTTACAATGTGATCTCCAAACTGACGCCGCGAAAGATGGGCATCACCGACATCATTTGCAACGTGAGCCCCAATTTCGATCTTGTCCCGTCGAATATTCTGGTGGGGACGCTGGAACAGGAGCTTGCCGATGAGATCGGACGCGAGCTGAAGTTGACGGATATTCTCGGCAAACTCAAAGGCAATTATGATTATGTCCTGATCGATTGTCCGCCGAGCCTCGGGTTTTTGACGATCAACGCGATCCGCGCCTGCAGCGAGGTCTATATTCCGGTTGAGACCAGCCGGTTTTCCATGCAGGGGGTGGAACATCTTCTGGACATCGTCACGCTCATTCGCGATCGGCTCAATCATCCGGTCGATTACCGGCTCCTGATCACCATGTTCGATTCCCGTTTGCGCCATTCCTTTTCGATGCTGGGACGGATCAGAGAAAAATTCTCGGGCGTCATGTTCGATACGATCGTTCACACCAACGTGAAGCTGAAAGAATCGGTTGTGATGGGACAGACGGTCATGGCCTATGATAAATACTGCCGGGGGTCGAAGGATTATTGCAGTCTCGCCAAGGAGATCATATCGCAGGAGACGCCGGCCGCGACGGGCATTTTGAGTATCCCGGCCTTGTCCGGGGACAGGGTCGCCGAGCCGCCCCGGGTTTTCCAACCGAGGCCCCAGGTCGCTGAATCCTTGAGTTTCTCGTCGCGTATGGAGTCTCTTGTGAAGGAAGAGATCAAAGACATGCGCGAGACGACGTTCAGCCTGGATGCCCCCGAAGCCCGTTCCGTGTATGTGACCGGGAGTTTTAACGATTGGTCGCTCGATGAAAAATGCCGGATGCGTTTTGAAAACGGCCAGTGGGTCGTCGATGTCGGACTCGAGCCTGGTGTCCATAAATATCAGTTCATCGTGGACGGCCGCTGGCGCGAAGACCCGGCCAACCCCAGGCAGGAGCGAAACTCTTTCGGGGACATCAATTCCCTCATCGAGGTCAAACACAATGGTAAGGTATGAGGCGGTCCGCGACGACGATGTCCTTGAGGGCAAGGCGATGGCCATCCTGGCTTACCTTTCGATCCTCTGTATTTTTCCTCTGCTTTTTAAAAAGGACAACAGCTTTGTCCTCGCGCACAGCAAGCAGGGCGTTGTGCTTTTTGTCGCCGAGGCGGCTGTGTTTATCCTCCACATTATCCTGGGCGTCTGGTTCCTCAAGTTGGGAATGTTTGTCCTGCTGACATTTTCGTTCCTAGGGATTGTTGCCGTGCTGAAAGGGCAATATTTCCAGATCCCCATCGTTGCGGGTATCGCTGAGAAGATCACGCTATAAATGTCGAGGATTTTCGCGCTCGGCTTCGTTGCAACTCTTCAACGCATATTTTTACGAGATACGAACTACGAACTCCGGAATACTTTTATCAGTTTTTTGCCGCAGTTTCGCCCTGATCCTTTTTCTGTCGCCTCCCGGCGAGGCCGCGAAGGAAATCCTGTATTATTCGGCCCCCGGCATGATCCCGGGAACGACCCGCGAAATGAAGTCCGCCGGGTTTTGGATCAGCCGGCACCCTTCTCCCGATAAAATTATTCTTACGCCCGGCGAGATCGTCCGCTTCAATGCCGGCATCGAAAACAAATTGCAGTTGACCAGGGATATCACGGCTCTGCCTTCGCCTTTTTCCGGCAGCGAGGTGAGGGCTGCCCTCGAAAAAATGTTAAGGCAATTTCAAGACCGGACCTATTACCGCTCCAATGGCCGTCGCGCCAACGCGAAATTTTATGAGGGGGCCCGAAAGAGTTTTAATCTGGATGCCGTGCCGGCCGGGATCCCGCTGCGGTACGGGGTCATTGTGCATTATGCCCATCAGCGTTTCTTCCCGTCGGAGGAAGCCTTGTACGCCCGGCGGAACGACGTCGACTTTGACGAACTGCAGAATAATGCCCTGGATGTGGGAACGCCGGTCGCGGTCCTGCATACCAGCCTGGATGGACAATGGCATTATGTGGAATCCGCGGCAACGCCGGGATGGGTGAGGGCCGATGCAATAGCCTTCTGCGACCTGGACGGAATAAAAAAATTTTTTACGCCGGAGCCTTTTGTGGTTGTGATCGAACCCAAAACGGAAATTTTTCTCAATTCCGGCCGCACGGAATTTTATGATGATGTCCGCATGGGGACTAAGCTGCCCTTAGTTGAGCCGGAAGGGTACGGCGCTCTCGATGTCCAGACCGTGCTGATCCCTTTTCGCGACAGCAGCGGCGCTCTGACGTTGAGAAAGGCGTATGTGGACAAACATGATGTCAATGTCGGCGCTTTGCCCTACACCCCGCGGCATATCATCGAGCAGGCCTTTCGTTTGTTAAACGCCCCGTATGGATGGGGCGGGATGTACGGCGAACAGGATTGTTCCCGCTTCTTGCAGGAGGTCTTTGCCACCGTCGGCATATCCTTGCCGCGCAATTCCTCCGAGCAGGCGAAGGTCGGCCGGCGACTGGCCCAATTTGTCCAGGAAACCCCCGAGGAAGAGAAAATCGCAATCCTCAAAGCGCAGGCCGTCGGCGGCATCACGGTCTTGCCGATGAAAGGCCACATCATGTTATTTTTGGGCATGGTTGGCGAACGTCCCTTTGCCATTCACGCGACGTGGGCGTACCGGGAGCGGCGGGGCAACAATGATGTCGTCCGCGTGATCAACCGTGTCGTGGTCACGGATCTTTCGCTGGGAGAGGGGACAAAAAAAGGTTCGCTCCTGAAAAGATTGTCGTCGGTTATGAGGATCGAGTGATGATGAAAAGTGTCGCCCGCATCAAGGACATTTCCGTTACCCCTCTGAAAGCGAAACTGAGTCAGCCTTTCCGCACGGCGCTCGGCGAGCATCGGGTTTTAGAAAATGTTTTGTTGTCTCTGACGTTGGAGGACGGGACGCGGGGATACGGCGAGGCCGCGATCGCGACCCATATCACCGGCGAGACCGTTGCTGAGACCATGAAAAATCTCCAGCGCGTCGGGACGCGGTTCATCGGACGGGACGCGCGGGATTATCTGAAGCTTTCCGCCGAAACCCACGAGGCCCTGCCGCGCAACAAAGCCGCCGTCGCCGCCGTCGAAATGGCGGTCCTGGATGCCCTGACGCGCCAGTGGAAGATCCCGCTCTGGAAATTTTTTGGAGACAAACCGCGGCCGCTGACTACGGATATCACGATTGTGATCGCGGATCTTGAAGAGACCCGCGCGACCGCCCGGAAATTTTTTAAACAGGGGTTCCGCGCTTTCAAGATCAAAATCGGCCGCGATCCGGACCTTGATTATCAGCGAGTCCTCACCGTCGCCAGGATCGTTAAGCGCGGCGACATTTATCTGGACGCCAATCAGGGGTACTCCGCCGAGGAGACGCTGCGTTTTCTTAAGAAATTGAAGAGCGCGGGCGTGGTGCCGGCCTTAGTCGAGCAGCCCGTGCCCAAGCACGATTGGGACGGGCTTAAGAAAGTGACGCGCCTGGGCGGTGTTCCGGTCTGCGCCGACGAGAGCGTCGGTTCGCTCCCTCAGGCCGTCCGGGCCATTCAGGAAAAGGCGGCGCACGTCATCAATATCAAAGTGATGAAGTGCGGCCTCATGGAAGCGCGGGAGATCGCCCTGCGGGCCCGCGCGGCGGGCGTCAAGCTGATGATCGGGGGAATGATGGAAACGTCGCTGGCCATGACGGCCGCGGCACATCTGGCGTCGGGCTTGGGAGGATTTGATTTTATCGATCTCGACACGCCGTTTTTTATCAAGGAAGATCAAGCGAGCCGCCCGTATCTGAGTTCCCGCGGCGTTTACGATTTGCGGCCGGTGAAAGCGGGGATCGGCGTCATCCCATGATCGAGCATCCCGTGTTGATCACGATTTTTTTGCTGATGATCGAAATCACCGTTCTTGCCTTTGCCGGGCAGGAGCGTTTTAAGAAATATTTTCAATTTCTTCCCTCGATTTTCTGGATTTATTTCCTGCCGATGCTGGCCTCAACGCTGGGGTGGATTGCGGTGAAGAGTCCTGTTTATCAAGCGGCTGCTGATTATCTTTTGCCGGCCAGTCTTTTTTTGCTGCTGGTCACGGTGGATATCAAGGCCATCGCGCGGCTGGGGCGATTGGCGTTGCTGATGTTTTTTGTCGGCAGCGCCGGTATTGTTTTTGGGGCGCCTCTGGTTTTTTTTGTTTTCAAAGACTGGGTCGGACGGGAGATGGGGCCGGGATTTGGGGCCCTCGCGGGTTCGTGGACAGGGGGCAGCGCCAATATGATTGCCGTCAAGGAGGCGATGGGCACACCGGACGAAATTTTTCTTCCCATGGTGATTGTCGACACCGTTGTCCCTTACGTTTGGATGGGGACTCTGGTGGCCCTGGTGACATTGCAGCCTTATTTTGACCGTTGGAGCCGCCCGCGAAGCGATATCCTTGATCATTTAGGGAAGAGGGTTTCCGGGATAACGGTTTCGAAAGCGGCTCCATTGCGATGGTATGCCGTGCTTGTGTTTGTGATGATGGCCGGATTGACGACGGCCGGCGCCAGGTTTCTAGGGCAGCATCTGCCGGTCATCAAGAATGTGATGTCCGCTTATACCTGGACGATCATGATTGTGTCCACGGCCGGGATTGTTTTTTCCTTCACGCCTCTCAAAACCCTTGGAAATTTTGGCGCCGCCAAAGCCGGATACTTTTTGCTCTATTTTGTCCTGACCACAATCGGAGCGAAGGCTAATGTTTCCCACGTCGGCACGGCCTTTGCTTTGATTCTGGCCGGATTTTGTTTGGTGTTCTTTCATGCCGCGATTCTGACGGTCGCGGCAAAGCTGTTGCGGGCGCCGATGTTTTTGGTGGCTGTGGCCAGCCAGGCGAACAGCGGCGGCGTGGCTTCAGCGCCGGTTGTGGCGGAGATTTATCAACCCGGGTTGGCGTCGGTGGGGCTGCTTTTGGCGATCTGCGGGAATATCGTGGGGACCTATTTGGGCATTGCCGCGGGGCAGTTGTGTCGTTTGGTAAGCGGCGGTCCGCTTTGAAAAATTTGATCCTGGAGCATCTTTTTTATGCTATACTTTTTTTTGTCTGAAGACCATTAACCCTCTTAAGAAGGTCCTCTTGCGTGAAAAGGAATCAAAAAGCCCAGCAGATCGTCGAGTATCTCTTGATGTTGGTTGTTATTGTTCTTGTGGTTTTTTATATCGTGAGCCCCAGCGGCCCCTTCCGTAATTACGTCAACAACACCCTCAACATGGCCATTGAGACCATTTATGAGTAGGTTGTAACATGGCCCCAAGATTAAATGCCTCCCAGAGGCACCTCATCCGTCGGTATTTGATCTGGTGTTACAAAACCACGAAAGAAGATATGGACTGTATTGACCGGTATTTTACTCAAGTCCTGGTGGACCGCAAAATTCTGGATTTTCTCAAGAAGCAAAAGGAAGTTTGTGGGGCAGGAAAGAACAATGATTGTGCCCATAAGGTCGATGAATTTCGGGACTATATGGATAATAAAGAAAAAACCGTTTTCCCGAAGAAGTTTGCGGATGACAGTGGAAAGACATTGCAGCCGGAGTACTGGTATCTTAAAAACCGTTTGGCCGCTGTCGAGCAAGCCATTAGAGAATTTTTAGGGAAGAAGCAGTTGAGAACCATCCGTTCGCTTTACGAAGCCGAGATGACCCAGCGGATCCTTGCCGCGCGCGAACATTCGTAGGATTTTTGAACATCAGCTAACGCCTCTGCATGTCTCTCAGTCGCATCTGCCGCTCCTCCATCAGTTGACGTTGCTGCCCGCGAATATCATTAGGTTTGATCTGTTGCTGCTGCAGAATTTCAGTAACAGTGGGGCGTTCAACGGGGGTAGTTTTTTTCATGCTTTTTCCAACCAAAGTGATAAACCCGAAAAAAAGGGCTCCGAGGACCCCAATGACCACGACAGCGATGACTAATCCTTTCATGGGGTGAATTATAACCCATCGGAAAGGACGAAGCAACTAATAAGTTGACGCAAAGAAGAGCTAATGATATACTACCGCCACTAAAAATCGAAAAGAAAAAATAAAAGGAGAAGAGAAACGTGGTTCTCATCAAAGAAAAAAAGACTGAAATCATCGACAACTTCAAAGTTCACGCCAAGGACACCGGGTCTCCGGTGGTCCAGGCGGCCCTGTTAACGGAAAAGATCACCTATCTGACCGGTCATCTCAAGGCGAACCGCAAGGATTTTAATTCCCGGCGGGGACTTCTCATCATGATCGGAAAGAGACGTCGTCTCCTGGCCTACCTTCGCAAGAGCGATCCTAAGAAGTACGAAGAGACCGTTAGCAAACTTAATCTCCGTAAATAATCCATTAACTACAGAAGAGGTTTTTATGAACTTAGGGCGTGTGGAAATTCCCTTTGGGGCCCAGAATCTTATTATTGAAAGCGGAAAACTGGCCAAACAGGCCAATGGCGCTGTCACGGTGACGTACGGCGGAACTGTTGTTCTCGTAACGGCTTGTATGTCTAAAAAACCGAAAGAGGATGCCGACTTTTTTCCTCTGATGGTTGAGTACCAGGAGAAAGTTTATTCAGCCGGCCGCATCCCCGGCGGATTTTTCAAACGCGAAGGCCGTCCTACCGAAAAGGAAATCCTGACCGCGCGGGTTATCGATCGCCCCATCCGGCCGTTGTTCACAAAA
>CAYHZK010000085.1:0-9068 GCA_964361085.1 uncultured Planctomycetales bacterium | reverse complement strand
GGGGTTGTTGGAAGAGGTTGATCTGGAAATCCAATGGCGGACGGGCTCAAAAAGCAAAAGCCTTTTTTTGTCGACACTGCTCCTGGACACGGACGCGCGCAAAGGACTCCAGCAGCCATGAAGGACCGGCGAGGTTTCACACTCATTGAAATCCTGCTGGGGATGGCCATTTTTTCGGTGATCGGTCTGACCCTTTACACGACGTTTGCCGTCGGGGTTGAGCTCAGCCGCAGGAATGAGGTTTTGCTGAGGACCAACCGCGAAGCCCTTTGGACCTTCGAGCGGATGAGCCGTGATTTGGGAAAGATCGTTGCCTATGATTTTTCCGGGTCTTATCCGGATCAAAGCAGTTTTTTCCCCGGTCAGGCCTCGCTGGGATTTTTGACGGCCTCGGATCGGGGTCTGAAGGCGGTCCGTTATCGTTTGCGATCTGCGGATGACGGGACGGTGCAGGAGACGGTGATCGGGGAGACGTTTAGCGGGAATGTCGCCGTGGTGACAAAGACCGTCGAGGAAAAACCCGTTGTTGATTTTGTCAGAGAAGAACAGGATTTTGGGGATTTCCTGCAGACGGGGTTCGACGGGGCGCAGAGCGAGGTGATGAGCCGCTTTGTCCTCCGGGACGGTTTGGAATTTTCCTATGCGACGAAAGAAAGTCAGGAGGCCGCGGAACTTCAGTGGGTCGGGAACTGGACCGCCACGTTTCTCCCGCAGGGGGTTCAGGTCAAGCTTACGATCGCCGCCGGGGACTCCGGGGAAGAGACGTCATGGGTCCGGGACATTTTTATCCCTCAGGGCGAATCCGTCGGAGATTAAAAAAAGGACAGGCGTTCGTCCATGATCAAACGGCCCCCCACGATGAACAACGGAATACGAGATACGAGATACGGAATACGAAATATAAAGAACAACCGCGGCGCTATCCTCATCGTCGTGATCTGGATTTTGGTGATCCTGACGCTGCTGGGGACGGCCTTGAGCCGCCGCTCGTCCGTTGACCTGTCGCTGGCCAAGTATTCCATCGACAAATTGAAATCCCGTTACCTGGCCCTGGCGGGCTTTCAGTATTCTCTCGCCAAGATCATTGAGGATTCGCGGGACAAGGATTCGCAGGGCTCGGATACCCTTTTTCAATGCGGGGTTCATCTGGGGGGTGAGACTTTGCAGGAGGTCTTTGAGAGTGTTCCCGCGAGGAACGGTTCGTTCGCGGTCGGATATCGTTCCGCCGATCCGGGGGTAGATTCGGGAATGGTGTTCGGCTTCAGGGACGAGGAACGGCGTCTGAATTTAAACGGGCTGGACCCGCAGAACTATCGGATCTTTCAGGAGCTTCTGATGATTTTGGATGTGGATCCTCAAACAGCACAGACCATCGCCGCCTCAACGGTGGATTGGCAGGACGCCGATCAGGAGGCGATCGATCCCCCTTATGGCGAAGAAGGCGAGGGGTACCAGCGGCTGGCGAAGCCGTATCTCTGCAAAAACCGTCCCCTGGACCATGTCGCGGAACTCCTCCTGGTTAAAGGAATGACGCCGGAGATTTTTGACAGGGTTAAAGATTTTGTAACGGTGTTTCCCAAACGGGCGGGCCGCCTGACGGTCAATTTTAATACGGCACCCCTGGAGGTCCTGCAGGCCCTGGGCCGCAGTGTCGCCGGGCCGCAGACCAATACAACGCCGGACGATGCCGACGGCATGGCAAGAAAGATCGCGGATTTTCGCGCCGGCGGGGACGGGATTCCGATGACCGGCGATGACCGCGCGCTTGAGGCCAAGACCGTCGCATTCAACAGCAAGGAACGGGCGATCTTTCAGACCATCTCGCCCTATCGGGTCCAGGTGTCTCAGGTGTTGCGGATTACCGTGACCGGCCGGGAGGAGAAACGAGGCGTTCCGGCGACGATCGACGCCGTTGTGTCGCGGAATGATCTTGCGATCCTGTCGTGGATGAGCGAGTAAACGATGAAAAAGAAAGTTTATACCGTTATCGAGACGGCCCAGGACGGGTTGAGCATCCTTCAGGGCGCGGGGACAAAATCACCGGAGGTCCTGACATTATGTTTGACCGAAAAGACCCGGGGAATGGACGATGCCCAGATCTCGCAGCTCATTTTCAAAAGGCTGAAAGGGACCGGCTGGCGGCCGGAATATCTGTGGCTGGTGCTTCCGCGCCGGCTTTTTATCCTCAAGACGCTGTCGTTCCCGTCGCAGGCTGATGCGGAAATCAAAAAGATGATTTCCCTGCAATTGTCGGCGCATGTCCCTTATAAGGAAGAGGACATGGTCTGGGATTATGTGATCCTCGAAAAAACACCGACGGGGCACTCCCGTGTCCTGATGATGGCCGTGGGGATTGATGTGATCAAGCGGTATTTGAAATTGTTGTCGTTGAATAATATCCACCCCGCGGTTGTGACCTTGAGCTCGTGGGGTTTGCCGGGGTGGTTGAACGTGATTGAAGGCCAGGATAACGGCAAAGGGGAGGCCGTTTATCTCCTCGTCCATCTTGAAAAATTTTCGACCGAGATCTGCTGGTGCGATCGTCAGAAATTTTATTTTTCGCGGCATATCGATCTGGGGGCCCAGGATGTCGAAGGGGGGCATGCGGCGGATTTGACCGAACACATCCGCATCACCATGACCGCCTATCGTCAGGAAAATATGGGGCCGGAACCGGCCTCGGGGATCATTTTGAGCATGGATGAGAGGGCCCGGTCGCTGCAAGGGCATCTGCAGAAAAATCTTCAATTGCCGTTTACGGTCAAGGAGCCTTTGAAGGAAATTCCCAGGCGCAACGTGGCGAAATCCGTGAACCCGGAGACCTCTCTCGACGGCGCCGGTATCGCGGGTTTGGGGCTTCTGGCGCGCCGGTGGAAGGGCGATGACAAACACAGGATCGGCAATTTTCTGCCGTCAACGCTGCAGGACAGTTTCGGTTTTAAGGCGCAATTCCAGGGCCGGTTAAAATCGGTTCTTCTGTTGGCCCTGGCCCTGGCTTCGGTGATCGCCGCGATGAGCGTCCCGCTTTATCAAAAATCGCGTTATCTGGCGAAGATCCAGGATGAGAACCGCAAGATGTCGCCCGCCCTGCAGCAGGTCGAAGCGAGAATTAGGCAATGGGGGGCCTTAAAAAACGAACTCTCGCACCGTATCGCGGTTGTGGATATCATTGATGAATTGTACCGGCTCACGCCCGACGGGATATCCTATTTGAGTCTGCACCTTCAGGACTCCGGGACGTTAACCCTTCAGGGCCGGACCTTCCAGGGCGCGGCGGTCAACCAGTTGCAAAGCAATCTTGTCAACTCGCCCTTGCTTAAGAATGTGACGCTTCAGCATGCGACGAAGCGCCCGTCCGGGATGGGCGAGGTGACCCAGTTTTCAATTAGCGCCGTGCTCACAAAAAAGCGATGACCATGATTCCTCTTAAACGAAAATTGACTCCCCGAGAAACGCTGATCGCCGCCGCCGCGCTGGGCGTTATTCTTGTTTATCTCAGCGTTCAGTTCGCCTTCAAACCCGTCAAGGCCAGAGAGGCCTGGCTTGACGGAGAAATCGTGAGGCAGCTTAAATTTCTCAAAAAGAATAACGGTGTTTTGCAAACAGAACAACAGATGCGGAAACAGCATGAGGGATTTTTTGCTCCCTTTTCTCAGCGCAATTCGGAAGAGGAAGAGATGTCCACGTTGTTGTCGCAGCTCCAGAGTTTGGCCAGCCAGTCCAATTTGAATATTTCCGAGATCAAGCCTCAGGTGAGCCGGAGAAAAGAATTTTACAAATTTTTATCCGTGACGCTTTCGCTGGAAGGGTCGTTTGTCGATATCGTCGGATTTCTGCAAAAACTTCAGGTCCCCCCGTATCATCTCTATGTCGATGAACTGCTCCTGGAGTCGCGTGTCACTCAGAAGCCGGTCGTTTATTGCCGGATCAACGTCTCCCGGCTCTTGATTCCCGCCGGCCTTTAATGGGCCAGGGAAGGGGTTGCGCAATGATAACCCGGGTGGGGCTGCTTGCACAGGTCGGCGATGATGACGACGGCGTTGCCGCTCAACTGATCCGCGTCTTCGCTGGTCATGGCGAAAGATGCCGGGATATCAAAAATCTGTTTGGGGTTCTCGGTTGTGACTTTGAACCGGATGTTATAGCTGCCTTCCTCCCAGTACGACATCTTTTTGAAATAACCGGCCGCGTCCGCGACAAGTTTTAATTTTGAAAATTCCGCGAATAAACTCTGATCATTAAAATCCGGCCCGGCGACCCGGGCCGCCCTGGTTTTGGCTTTTTCCCATTCTCCCTTGACGGCCTTGATGACGGGATTCATTTCGGAATAACGGACATTGTCGGCAAAAAGCACGTTGCAGGGGTGGGCCTGGTCGGGCGCTATCGTGAATTTTGCCGGCGGCCTGAAATCGATCTCGGTCGATACCCCCATCACAATGTGCGGCGGGCGGAAGGCAAACCAGTCCAGGAAACGCGGCTCATCCTTTTTTCCCTTGCTGAGAACGACGCAAATATTGTCGACCAGAGCGGCGTGGTCGACGGCTGTGATCGTGCCGGCGATACCGATGGTCGGTCCGTATTGCGTGTACCCGACTTCAGCCGCAGGGGAGATATAGATATGGATTCGAGGTCTTTGGCTCAAAAGATTCTCCTTGTTCGGTGCAAGTATACCAAAAAGTTTTTGGGGAGAAGAATAAAAATTCTTTTAGAACGAGTTGTCCTAAAAACCCGGATTTTTGTTTTCTATGATTTTGCTTTCATAATATAATGGAAAAAATTATGAGAACGAACAAGGAGATTTTTTATATGAAAAGATTATTGTCAGTATCGCTGCTGTTAATCTTCTCCAGCATCGTTATGGGGCCCTTTAAGGCGCGGGCCGAAGAGCCGTCTCAGAAGGACGTTCCCCTGACCCGGAAGGTCGATCAATTGGTTGAGAAATACGACGCCGTTCAGAGCGCCAGGAGCAGCCTCGAAGGCCAGCTCGCCGACGCGCAAAAAACAATCGCAACCTATATGAAGAAGGTGGCGGATCTGGAAAAAGAATTGGTCGCCATCAAAAGTCAACAGACCGGTCAGGCCGGCGCCGCCAAGATCCAACTGGAGAAGAAGTTGGCCGCGCTTAAAGAAGACCTGAAGATCAAGGGGAGCTTCATCAAAGACGGTAATGATAAGATCGGCGCTCTGAAGCAGGAAAAGGAACAGCTCGAAAAAGAATTGGCTGCCGTAAAACAAAATACTCAGCAGCTGAACGGTCGTATCGCGGCCCTGGAGGCCCAGGGCAAAGATGAGTCGGCGGACCTGTCGGAAAAAATCAACCAGGCCAAACAGCCGCTGGAACAGAAAATCCAGTCGCTGGAAAATCAGTTGCGCGAAGGAGACAATCTCGTCTCCGAGAAGGTCCGTCAGGCCAAGGCTCCGTTCGAGACCCAGATTGCGATTCTCGAGGAGAAATTACGCTCCAGCGAGGCCGAGGCCGCGACGAAGGCCGAAAAGGCCAGCACCCCGTTTCAAGAAAAAGTCCGCGCCCTGGAAGAAAAACTGAAAGGGTCCGAACAGAATTTTCAAAAGGCTGAGCAGGATTTGAAAACGGAACGCGCCGGGAAAGATAAAGCCCATGCCGACTTGACGGCGGCCCTCAAAGAGACCGTGGCCTTGAATCAGAAGATTGAACAGCTTAAAGATGAAGCCGGTGATCTGAAGAGTTCCTCGTCCGATAAAGTGGCTGCCGCGACAGAGTCCCTCAACGCCCGGATTAGGGAATTGGAAGGACAGCTTAAGACCACGGAGTCGGCCGTCACGGCAAAGATTCAGGAAGCCAGGATTCCTTTAGAGGAAAAGATCAAGACGATGGAAGAGGATCTGAAGAAAAAAGACGCCTTGCAGGCTCAGAAGATCATCGAGGCCAAGTTGCCGCTGGAAGAAAAGATCAAGACTCTTGGCGACGATCTTAAAGCCGCCAAGTCTTCTTCTGCGACGGTGGCGGCCCAGGAAAAGGAACCGTTGCTGGCCAAACTTCAAAATCTTGAAGCGGAATTGAAAATCAAGGCCCAGATGGTTAAAGACAAAGACGGCGAAATCCGGTCTGTTGCCGATGCTAAAAATGCCGCTGAGCGCGATCTGAAGAATCTTTCCCAGGAGAAGGAATCTTTGGCGAATGAGGTGAAAACTCTGCAGGAGAAATTGAAGTCTGCGCAGGGGAGCATACCGGGGAAGATGGAAGAGGCGCGGAAGCCGTTGCAGGATGAGGTGAGAAGTCTGGAAGAAAAGCTGCGGATGGCGGAGAGCGGGATTGCGGGGCGAGTGGCGCAGGCGAAGGGGCCGCTGGAAGAACAGATCAAAAAGCTCGAAGAGAAGATCAGCGTGACGGAAAGTTCCGTGCCGCAGAAGATCGAAGAAGGGAAGCAGCCGCTGCAGGAGAAGATCAGGCAGCTGGAGCAGGAGTTGCAGGTCGCGCAGGGGAGCATTCCGGAGAAGATCGCGGAGGCAAAGAAGACGGTCGAAGCGGAGAAGAAGGAATTGCAGGAACGGTTGAAAAAAGTGGAAGCGGAGGTTTCGGTAAAAGTGGCGGAAGCGAGGACGGCGCTGCAGGGAGAAATCGGAGCCTTGCAGGAGAAATTGAAGTCTGCGCAGGGGAGCATACCGGGGAAGATGGAAGAGGCGCGGAAGCCGTTGCAGGATGAGGTGAGAAGTCTGGAAGAAAAGCTGCGGATGGCGGAGAGCGGGATTGCGGGGCGAGTGGCGCAGGCGAAGGGGCCGCTGGAAGAGCAGATCAAAAAGCTCGAAGAGAAGATCAGGGTGACGGAAAGTTCCGTGCCCGCAAGGATCGATGAGGCAAAAAAACCTTTAACGAATCAGATCAATGAACTCGAGACAAGATTGAAAGCGGCAGAAGAAGCCTCTCAACAGAAAATTTTGCAGGCCAAGGCCCCCCTCGAAGAGAAAATCAGTTTTCTCATCGAGAAGCTCAAGCTCGAAGAAGAAAGATTTCGTCAGGAAGTCCAGAGGGCCCAAGAGCCGTTGCAAAAAAAGATTGGTGAGCTTGAGGCCAAACATCAAGCGACTGAGGCCTCCGTGGTCGATCGGGTGACCGCGGCAAAAAGACCGCTGGAAGATGAAATCAAGGCGCTGCAGGACAAAGTCAAGAAGACTGAAGCCGATACCATTGTTCGTGTCAACGAGGCGAAAGTTTCCTTGCAGGCCGAGATCAAATCTTTTCAGGAAAAATTACAGTCCAGCGAAGCTGCCGCGGCGCAAAAAGTCGAGCAGGCCCAAGCCGCGCTCAACGAAAAGATAAACGTGCTTGACGCGCAACTGAAGGCCAAAGACGCGGCTTTGCCCGGCGAGATCGCTAAGGCGAGAGCGCCTCTACAAGAAAACATTCACGCGTTGGAGTCCCGGATCAAGGAGAACGAAAAAGCGGCCGCTGGGCAGATGATCAAGGCCCAGGCCCCGCTGCAGGAGACAATCAAGAAACTGGAAGCCCAGCTGAAGGACAATGAAAAAGCCGCGGCTGATAAAATTATCCAGGTTCAGATTCCTCTGCAGGACAAAATCAATATTCTCATCAGTGAGATCAAGACCCTGCGCGACTCGATCCCCGAGGAGGTCCAGCGGGCCAGGCAGCCGCTTGAGGAAACGATCCGCTCCCTGCAGGACGACATCAAGAAGGCGGAGGAGACGGCCCTTTCAACCCTGAATCAGGAAAAGGCCCGCGGCGCGGATCTGGACAAACAGGTCCAATCGCTCAATGCAGCGCTGCAGCAGAAAGAGGACAAGATCAAGGCCGTCATCCAGGCCGGAGAATCCGTCGAAAAAGAACTTGCTGCTGCCGGCGAGGCCAGGGCGGAGTTGGCCCGGCAACACGCGCAGATGGAGCAGACATTGCAGGCCCAGCAAAAGGCCGTCGCCGGCCAGATCGAGCAGGCCCGGCAACCTTTGCAGGATCAGATCCGTCAGCTTGAACAGCAAATCAAGACCGTTGAGGGCTCCATTCCTGACCGTATTGCCAGGGAAAAAGCGCCTTTGGAGCAGAAGATCACGGGGCTTGAGCAGGAGATTGTTCAGATCAATGATTCCGTGCCGGGCAAGATTGCCGTCGAGACCAAGGCGCGGGACAAACAGATCCGGGACCTTCAGGAGCAGCTTCGTTCCCGGGAGACTCTGGCGCAGCAGACCCAGTCCCGGGTGGACGGTTTAAACAAGGAAATCGACAAGATGACGCTGACCTTGTCGGCGACACAGCAGGAAAATGTTTTTTTGAGCAACAAGCTCGAGGCCACACAACATGAGCTGGAGGCTAAAGAATTGGCCCTGTCCCGGGATTTTGCCCGCAAGGAGAGGGAACTGCAGGATCAAGTGAGGTCCTTGACGGGACGCCTGGATAAGGCGGAAAGCGCGTTGAATGAAAAAGAGGCAAAGACCAAAACGCTCCATCAGGAATCGGATGATCTCGCGAAAGATTATTTTGAGGTCCTCGATGAAAATGTGGCCCTGAAAGATCAGATCAAAGAGCTCAGGAAGAGGTTGAATCTCCCCGTCGACGAAAACGAGGCCGGAGGAGCCCCTGAACCGGACCGCGCCGTCAACGGGAGGTGATTGCGGGTCCTGTGATTTTCCGGGTATCCGTGTTTGTCATTTGGAGGGTGTTGTGATATTGTATTCCGTCCCTGGGAGAACAAAGGAGCGCGCCGTGAAAAAAATTTTGACAATAGCCGTTTGTGTCCTCTTGGCAGGATGCGCCGCCATTGAAGTTCGGGAACAGGCGCCGGCGGCGGTTGAAACGTCTCTGTCCCGGCGATTCGTGACCTTGCGTCAGATCGCGCCGGGAATGACGCGCCCGGAAATCAACAGCCTTTTAGGCAGCGAGATCGTGATCGGGTATGAACTCGTCAATCCCGCCAGCGGCCAGTATAAACCCATCACCGTCAAAAATCCTTACCGCAGCGAGACCGTGAAAAAAGGGTCAAAGGAATTTGTCGTGGATTATTATCTGGTGGGGATCAAGGAGCCCGACGATCAGGTGACGGATGATGAATTGGTGCCGCTGGTGTTTCAGAGGGACAAAT
>CAYHZK010000084.1:0-9242 GCA_964361085.1 uncultured Planctomycetales bacterium | reverse complement strand
TTTTGAGAGAGCAAACCCCGGCATGACGTACGGGACAACCGCCAAACGCCCTCCCGCCCAATCCAGGACCTTCTTCTCCCCGTCGGGCTGGTTGGTGATGGACAGCACACTGTCGGCGTGCGTGTGATCGATAAACTGATGAGGCAGGAAGGCGTGCAAAAGGGTCTCGACGGACGGGGTCGGGCCGCTCATGTCGAGCATGTTCAGCCGCAGGGCATTGACCATATCCTCGTCGGAAAGCTGATCAAGGGCGCGCAATTTGAGGAGCGCGTCCAACTTGACGGCGGGATGTCCGGCGGGCTCAATCGTTTCCAAATCCCAGCCGGAGCCTTTGACGCAGATGACGGAAACCGCCTCGCCGGTGATCGCGCGGGCCGCGGTCTTGACCGATGTGTTGCCTCCGCCGTGAAGGACGAGTGCCGGATCACGGCCGATCAGCCGGGCGGAATACGTCCGCATCCCTAGATCCTCGCCGCAGGCTTTGTATTTTTTGAGAAATGACCGAACTTGCGAATCGTTCCAGAGGCTCTTCACGAGGCTTCCATATTCTTCAACCTGGATTCCAGCGCCTCGACTTTTTTCTTCAATTCCTGGATGACCTTGACGTAATGCGGCAGCCGCTGCACCGAGGCGTTGATCCGTTTGGCTTCCATGATGGGATTGGCGGGAATGCCCCAATAGATCGAATTGGGCGGGATCGAATTGGGGACGCCGGACTTGGAAGCGACGACCGTGTTGGCGCCGATCGTGATGTGCCCGACCACGCCCACCTGCCCGGCGAGCGTGACGTTATTTTCCAAAGTCGTGCTGCCGGAAATCCCGACCTGCGAGACAATGATGCAGTTTTCGCCGATGCGGACATTGTGGGCGATCTGGACTAAGTTGTCGATCTTGGTGCCCCGGCCGATCACGGTTTTATCGAAACGGGCCCTGTCGATCGTGACATTCGCTCCGATCTCCACGTCATCCTGGATCTCGACGGTGCCGATCTGCGGGATCTTCACATTGACACCCTTGACATTGACAAACCCAAACCCGTCCGACCCGATGACGGTCCCGCTGTGAATGATCACCCGGTCGCCGATCACGACCCGTTCCCGGATCGTGATGTTCGGATAAATGAGCCCCTCCCGTCCGACACGCGCCTGATGCCCGATAAAACAATGACTGAAGATCGTCGTATTGTCGCCGATCACGGCACCGGATTCAATCACGGTATAAGGACCGACGTTGACGTTCTTTCCCAAAACCGCGTCACCGGCGATGACGGTGGTTGGATGAATGCCTTCGGGGCGGCTGACCTTGTCATGGCTGATCAACGTCGCGATCCTGGAAAAAGCCAAGGAAGGGTTTTCAGTCTCGATGGCCGCGATCCGGCCGGCATTCGTGCCCCGCGGGATAATCACCGCCGAGGCCTTCGTGGTCTCAAGGAGCGGGAAATATTTTGAGTTCGCCAGGAACGTCAGATCCCCTTCCCGGGCCTCCTTGATGCCGGAAAGCCCCTTCACGATCAGATTCCCGTCCCCGACGACCGTACCGTCCACCAACTCCGCGATTTCCGCCAATGTCTTGTGCATGACCTATTTTTTCTTGTTATATTCGGCGTTCAGGAGCTTGAGAATTTTCGTCGAGATATCCAACCCATCGTCGCCGTAGATCAAAACGCGGTCATTGAGAATGAGATCATATTTTTCCTGCTTGGCGTAATCGCTGACAACCTTTTCGATCTCCAGGAGAATCTCGCGGATTTTCTCGTCGCGCTGTTTGGTCAAATCCGTCCGTTTGGCCTGATCAAAGGCGATGAGGTCCGCCTTCATCGTTTCCAGTTCCTTGTTGACCTTTTCCTTCTCATCGTCTTTGAGGAGCGCCAGCTTGTTCTGCAGTTCCTTGATTTTATCGATTTTCGCGTTGCGCTCCGTCTCGTATTCCTTGGTCTTGCCTTCGAGAACCGTATCATATTCCTTGGTCTTTTGAAAACTGTCGAAGACCTTGCTCAAATCCATAATGGCGATTTTTTTAACCGCACCCGGCTCCTGGGCTGATATTGAGGCGGTCAGAGCGAAGAGACACCCGACAGTTACGGCCACGAGTCGAAAACTTTTCACAGGAATCCTCCTTGTTTTAAAAACAGTTGTTTTGTTGATTGGTTGTCGTGAAAATAAAAGTCTGGTTTTTGAAAAGTGCAGCAGGTCAATCGGGCGCTAAAATCCGCGGCTCACACTAAAGTAAAATTTTCCGGAACGGTCCTCATCCCCGGGCTGCTTGTTCAGCGGAATACCGTAATCCAGATTGACCGGACCGATCGGTGTTTTGACCCTCAATCCAAAGCCGGTGCCCGACAGATATTCTCCCTGGCCAAAATCCTTAACCTTCTCCCAGACATTCCCGCTGTCGAAAAAAACGGCCAGCTTGATAAACTCGATGACGGGAACGGTATATTCAATATTCCCAACCACCATGGCCTCCCCGCCGACAGGATCGTTATTGACGGGGTCCACCGGCCCCACCTGGCGCTCGTCGTACCCGCGGATACTCCGGGCCCCGCCCGCGAAAAACCTTTCGAAGATCGGGACCTTGCTGGAATCCCCATAGGCGTCCACAATCCCGGTCTTCAAACTGAATTCCAAAACCGAATTGAAGATCAACGGGACATTGTAACTGTTGCGCGTCGAGAGGCGGTAAAAATCCTTATCCCCTCCCAAAACGCCGCCCGCGACGTCGATACCGCCGCTTAGAAAAAGCCCCTTCGTCGGATTAAAGACGCTGTCCCGGCTGTCCCGGGACAGGTTAAATCCCAGACTGCTCACCGTGTTCTTTCCCTCTTCCGCCAGAAGATCGGCGGTGACATTATCCTCAAAATTACCGATTGTAATATTTTCCCGGCGATACGTGACGCCGCCGGAGACAAAATCGGTGAACCGTTTTCCCAGTCGCAGATCTCCGCCAACCCGCTTTTCATCGTAGGCATACCCCACATCGCGCTCGCGTTCCCGCTCCGAGATATAAGCGTCAAAACCCGCGGAAACGGGATAATCAAAAAACCACGGTTCGGTAAAACTCAACCGCGTATTGCTCCGCGTGGAGCCCGTCTCCAGACGCACGGACAATTCCTGCCCGCCGCCGGTGAAGGTCGGCCAGTTGGTGAAATCAAAATTTTTCTGTTCGATTTCCACAAACCCCACCAGCTGATCGATCGTACTGTACCCGCCGCCGAAGCTGAACGACCCCGTCTTCGCTTCCTTGACCTGAACGACCAGATCTTTTTTGTCCGGGATGTCGGTGTCTTCGATGTCGTAGGCGACATCCTCAAAGTATCCCAGGTTGCGCAGCCGTTCCTTGCTGCGCCGGAGTTTGGAGCCGTCGAACTGGTCTCCCGGGAAAAGACGCAATTCCCGCCGGATCACGATATCGCGGGTGCGCTCGTTGCCCTGAATCTTGATCCGGTTGATATACGCGAGACTGCCCTCTTCCACGTCGAGCCGGACCTCAACCTTGCCGTTCTCGGCATTCAACGACGTGGACTCGCGGACGTTGGCAAAGATATAGCCCTTGTCGAAATAAAGAGAACGGATGTTGGAAAGATCCACCGTCAGCTTCTCCCGGCTGAACACCCCTTTGACCTTGATTTCCTTCATCGCATCCAGAACCTGGTTCGCAGACACAACATCATTGCCGACCACGGCGATCTTTTCGACATAATATCTCTTCCCTTCGTGAATATTGATCTTTAGAATGCGCAGCGATTCGTTGAGCTCCCCGGTTTCATACCCGGCCCCGGCGTCAATGAACCCTTCCTTTTCATAAAAGGACTTGATGCGTTCCATGTCCTCATCCAGGATTTCGCTTTTCAGCAATCCCGGATTGAACAGCCAGGCCGACCGGGTTTTGATAATCTTGAGAATCCGCTTCCGGGGAAAGGTCTCAGCCCCCTCGACTAATATCCGCTTGACCTTGATCCGGCTTCCCTCATTGACCACAAAATGCACATTAACTTTGTTGCTCAACTCGTCTTTTTCGGTCTCGACGTTGACCTTGACCTGGGTCATCCCCTTTTTGACGTAAAGCTCTTCGATCGTGCGGATATCGTCATTCAGGGTTTTGCTGTCTAAAAATTTTCCCTTTTTGGATTTGATCTTGCTCAAAAGAGCGCCGGCTTTGTAATAACGGGTCTTCGAAAATGAAATCTTTTCGATGAGGGGCTTTTCGGCCACTTCGAAGGTGACTTTAAAGCCGCCTTCCACATCGACGCGGTCAACGCTCACGTCGGAAAAATAACCGGTGTTATAAAGCCGTTTGATGTCGTCACTGACCACACTTTGCAGATATTCCTGCCCCACCCGGGTCTTGATCTTGGCGAGGATGGTCGCGATGCCGATGGTTTTGTTGCCTTTGACCTCGACGTCTTTAACGATTTTTTTTAAAGCGCCGGCGGAGGACGGCGGTTCTGTTTTTTGTTCTGTGACGGCGGGCGCTGCGGCGGGAACGGCCTGTGCGTTGACCGGGACTTCCCTAGGGGCGGGAGCTTCAACCTGGTTTTGGGCCTCGGATTGGGCCAGGCAGGGCCAGGTAACAAGCGTTAAAACACTAGAAATGACAACAGATAGCGATAAAAATTTTTTCATGCCCATGATTATAGGGGCTCCACATATGGCTGTCAATCGACACGTGCAAGATTTTCAAACCGCATGTACTCTTTGATGAAGGCGAGCTTGACGATGCCGACCGGGCCGTTGCGCTGTTTGGCAATGTTGAGTTCCGCGATCCCTTTATTTCCTTCCGTGGGGTTGTAGTATTCCTCGCGCATGAGAAGAACGACGAGATCCGCGTCCTGTTCAATGGCGCCCGACTCGCGCAGGTCGGAAAGCTGCGGCCGATGGTCCTGCCGGGACTCAACGGCCCGGGACAGCTGACTTAAGGCGATCACCGGGACGCCCAATTCCCGGGCCAGGGCCTTGAGGGAACGGGAAATTTCGGAAATCTCCTGCTGCCGGTTTTCGACCCTGGAGGTGGTCCCGCGCATCAGCTGCAGGTAATCCAGAACGATCAATTGAATATCATGCTGCGATTTCAGACGCCGCGCCTTGGCGCGCAATTCCAGCGCCGAGATGGCCGGGGTGTCGTCGATAAAGATCGCGGCGGACGATAACCGCCCGGCCGCGGACGTCAACTTTGGCCAGTCCGACGGAGACAAATATCCGGAACGCACCTTGTGGGCATCCACGCGCGCCTGCGAGCAGAGCATCCTTTGCACGAGCTGTTCCTTCGACATCTCAAGGCTGAAAAACGCGACCGGTTTTTTAAGATCGATGCCGATGTGTTCCAGCATCGAAGCCGCCAGGGCGCTTTTGCCCATCGAGGGACGGCCGGCGACGATGATCAAGTCCGCGGGCTGCAGCCCCGAGGTCATCCGGTCGAACTCCGTAAACGACGAGGCCAGGCCCGTGACATGCTCCTTGCGCTGATACAAGGTGTCGATCTTTTCGATCGTGCTCTTGACCAGTTCCTTGATGTGGACGGAATGCTGGCGGTGCTTGAGGTCGGAAATTTCAAAAATCAATTTTTCCGCCGTATCAACGACCTCGGCCACATTGCCCCGGGCTTCGTAGGCCTCATTGACGATCTGGGTGGAATTGCGGATCAACAGCCGCAGGATGCCCTTTTCTTTAACGATATTGGAATAATACTCGACGTTCGCGGAGGTGGGGACACGGTCGATCAGCCGCGACAGATACGGCACCCCGCCGATAAAATCGAGCGTCCCGTCGCTCTTCATTTTGTCGGACAGGGTGATCAGATCGACATTTTTGCGGTTATTGTAAAGGTCGAGGACCGCGGAATAAATGCGGCGATGACTTTCCTCATAAAACCAGGACGCATCCAAGATCTCCAGGGCCAGTCCGATCGCTTCTTCGTCGATCAGCATGGAGCCCAGGACACATTGTTCCGCTTCAGAATTCTGCGGGGGGACCCTTATTTCTTCGCCACCCATACGCGCACTTTGGCTGTCACTTCAGGATGCAGTTTTACCCCGACTTCAAAAATGCCCAACTCTTCAATGGGCTTATCGAGGACAATCGTTTTACGGTCGATCGAAAATCCTTCAACCTCCAGGGCTTTAGCAATGTCGATGTCCGAGACGGAACCGTAAAGTTTTTCCAGATCGTTCACCTCGACGGTGACCGTACAGGAGACCTTGCTCAATTTATCGGCCAGCGCCTGGGCTTCGTTCCTGGCGCCTTCGTATGCCTTCAGTGTCTTGGCCTTCTGGCGCTCGACACGCCGCACATTCTCCGGCGTGGCCGGACAGGCGAGTTTGCGCGGGAGCAAAAAATTCCGCGCGAAACCGTCTTTCACCTTCACCACATCGCCGATCTTCCCTAACTTGGGGACCTGCTGACACAAGATGACTTCCATAATGTTATCCTCTCACTTTTCGTATCTCGTATATCGTGAAAATTATTTTAAACTGCCGACCCCCCGAACTACGAGATACGAACTGCGTTTTTTAATGTTTTTTTGAGCTTCCAACCGACAACAGCCCCAGGAAGCGGGCCCGTTTGATCGCAAGCGACATCGCCCTCTGCTCTTTAGCGGAAATCCCGGAAAGCCGTCGGGCAACGATCTTGCCGCGTTCCGTAATATACCGCTGCAACAGGGATAAATTTTTGTACTCAATCTTTGTATCTTTGGGTAACGTGAATTTGATGAGCTTTTTGCGGGGTCTCATCCTGCTGCCACTGCTGCTGCCACTGCTGCTGCCGCCGCCGCTACCCCGCTGGAAGTCGGAACCTCCGCCGCTGCCGCCGCGCGGTTTGAATTTTGTCTTTGGTGCCATTCTTGGTCTTTTCACTTGCGTCCTCCTTTAAATGAATGAACCTCTGGTTTTTTTAATATTTATTCGTCCCAGGCGATATCGACGGGGTTGATCGTGTCGCTGATCGCGCTGTTGCCGGCCGCAGCCCCGGTGTCGGCGGTCTGCTCAATTCCAGCCTGCAGGGCGGCGTCCATCTGCTTGTCCATCGAAAATTTCCCAAGGAATTGAATGCGTTCGGCGCGAACATCGATGGTGCTGCGTTTTTGCCCGTCGGTTGTTTCCCAGGACCGGGACTGCAGAACGCCTTCCACAAAAATCGGGCTCCCCTTTTGCAAATACTGGCAGCAGGCCTCGGCCTGCTTATCCCATACCGTAACCGTCAAAAAGCACACATCTTCTTTTAACTCGCCGGTCTTGTCCCTGAATCTCCGATTCACGGCCAGCCCGAGGTTTGCGACCGCAACTCCGGCCGGCGTATAACGCAATTCAGGATCGCGCGTTAAATTGCCAATCAAGAAAACCTTGTTAAGATTCGCCATTTCCCCCTCCCTCAACAATTTTTTTGTTTGCCTTAACGATGACTCTTAGCCTTAGAACCATCAGATGCTTAAAGCTCTTTCATCAATCTCTCCGCCGGCTACTCCGCCCGGGTCATCAGAAACCGCAAAATCCGCTCATTCAACCGCAACAACTGACGGATGGGAGCCACGGCAGCGCGGGGGCTTTCGAAATTCACCAGATAATACGTGCCTTCGGAACATTTTTTCATGCGGAACGAAAAGCGATGTTTATCGATCCAGACCTGACTGTTAATGACCTTGCCGCCTGATTTCGCAACAGACTCCGAAACCTCTTTAATCACACTTTCCTTCTGCTCCTGCGGGATCGTTGCATCAACGATAACCGCCAACTCGTACTTTTCCATTGAGCTCTCCTCGTATTGTCCTCACTGGCATATGACAGTAAAGGAAGTTAATGTTAAACCCAACTTTTCATTATGTCCACTTTTTTATAAAAAGATCACCTGAACCTTTTTCCATTTTGCATACGCTTTTCTGTTAAAAGCGTGTTTCAGATTAAACTGGACAAACTCCAGATAATCATCCATGGACAGCGTTCTGTGTTCACTCATGGATCCTTTAATAACGGGCAGCTTAAGTTTTTTCATTGGAGAGTCTCCAATATCCGGCGGTAAATTTCTTCCGTGCCGTATTTCAGGCACAATTCCTTAAACTTCTTGTCGTCAATATTGACCTTGTTGATCCGGATTAAATTCACGATTTCCGGCAGGTCCCGGCTCAGGCGGATTTTCGGATTATACCTAATGAAATGAAGTTTAAGCGCGATCAAGTGATTGAGCGACGGGACAATAAACTTTTGCCCCGCGATCTTAAGCGGCTGGCCTTCTTCCAAAAATCTTCCCAAGAGTTTCCCTGTCAACAAACATCAAATCAACATCCAAGAGCGATAAACGCCCGCTCTTAAACTGCGCGAACGTATCCTGAGCCAATATCTGTTGATATCCCGCTTTCTCCAAAAAAGCGCGGATCCGGTCAAAATCTTCCCGTGTGATCAGAAAATCCACGTCGGCGGTCTGGCGCGTCACGTTGTAATGATTCACGGCAAACCCGCCGATCAAAACGCACGGCACGCCCTCCTTGCGCGTCAGATCAGAGATAAAATGAAAAACCGAACGCTCGTTCATAGTCATTTCCAACGCATCAACGCGTCCTCGAAACCCCTCAAAATCAGCCTTTAAAAGTACCTGTCGGAAACGTTCCGTTTTCTTGTAAAGTCCATTTCGCTGGCCTCTAAACTCAACCCCGCGCCGTCTTAAGAACGCGCCCCCGAAAATGATGACTTCTCATCACTGGCTTTTTTTTTCCTCTCCCGCTGAGATCCGCGCGTTGTATCGACTCATCACCGTCCCAAAATCCTGCGTTAACCAGTCCCGGCAGCAGGCGACACCCTGCCGGACAAAAGCCGGCAATTCTTTTTTCTCGGCGGAGTTAAACGACCCCAGAACGAAATCAACATGGTTTTGCGACGGGGGCGACGGGCCGATCCCCATCCGCAGCCGGGCAAATTCTTTTGTGCCCAAATGCTCAATCACTGAGGCCAGACCGTTATGACCGCCGCCGCTGCCGGAGGCCTTTAACCGCATCTGCCCGAAATTCAGGCTGAAATCATCATAAACGATCAGGAGGTGATCGGTGTCGATGTCTTTGGAGGCGAGAAGACTCTTAACGACTATTCCGGAATTGTTCATAAACGACAACGGCAGGAGTAAAACCACTTCGCACGCGGGCATCCGCCCTTCAGCCACCAAACCCTGCGTGATGGAACTTGAACGCAACCGCCAACCGTTTTCTTCGGCCATGCGACTGACAACCAGGAACCCCAGATTGTGCCGGGTATATTCGTATTC
>CAYHZK010000083.1:6259-9265 GCA_964361085.1 uncultured Planctomycetales bacterium | reverse complement strand
CCAACCGCACAGACCCCTCCCCCAACACACAAAACTCCCCAACCTCCCCAGCCCAGAGCGGCGTCGTCAAAAGAAACGGCAGCAAGAAAAATATTTTTTTCATAGGACCTGTTCTTATATTCTTTCCCATCATGGGATTGTTGCAAAATGGCCAGATGCAAGGCATCGACGAGTGAGCGCGGCGGCGTACATCCGTCGGTACGCCGCACAAGCAAAAGAGGAGATAACGCCGCAGATGGGCGTTTTGCAACAGTCCCATCATTGATGCACCAGGATGGTCATGTTCCCGGATATATTGACACTGACAATGTCCTGCAATCCGTCATTGTTCACATCAACCACAATCACATCCCGCGGGCCGGAGCCTGCGGCGAAACGTTGTTCGGGTTTGAAAGTCGCATCGCCATTGCCAATTCGCACGGAGACATCGTTGCTGTCAAAATTGCCAATCACCTGATCCGGAATCCCGTCGTTGTTAATATCCGCAACAATATCCTCTGTTGCCGTTCCGGTATAAGGGCTGGCTGATTGAAAACTTCCATCGCCGTTACCTGTTAAAAGAACCGAGCCCACCGCTTTGACCACAACAATATCAGCAATACTATCTCCGGAAAATTCACCGGCGATAACCGCAACGGGGACAAAATCCAGCACAACGCGTGATTCCGCGCCGAAAGTCCCATCGCCGTTACCCAAGATCACGGAAAGGTCGCTGGACCCTTCATTGGCGGTAACAATATCCTGAAAACCATCTCCGTTAAAATCCGCGGAACTGCCGGACACCGGCTGCAGACCGACGGGCACGGTTTGGGCGGTGACAAAAAGTTCCGAGGTCTTTCCCATGAGGATTTGCAGGATTTTTTCCGGCTGGCCGGCAATAAACACCTGGTCCACGAAAGCAACGAGATCCTTACGCCCGTCGTTGTTAAGATCAACCGGCAACAGATCCACAATCGGGAACGACTCTCTTAACACATCCAAAGGATCGGCTGCCGTGATCGCAAATCGTTGTTCCGAACCAAAAGCAGCGGCGCCATTGCTTAAAAGAAGCGTCATTTCCCCGGCGGGGCTGGCGTGACCCAGCACAACATCCGAATATCCGTCGCCATTGATATCCGCCATTTTAAATATCGCCGGATCCGCTGTAGTTGCCCTGACGATCGCGGGATTAAAACTCCCATTCCCCAATCCTGACAGAATACCGATTTCGCCACCGGCGGACAGCGGCAGACTGCTCACGCTCACGATATCCGCAATCGTGTCATTATTCATATCAGCAATGCCGATACCGGTCAGACCGTCTGCTGTGGTGATGCGGGTTTGAGAACCAAAACTCCCTGTCCCTAACCCAAGCAACACAGAAACATCACGTGACCCGCCATTGGCCGTGATGAGATCGGGCGCGGCATCCGCGTTCAAACGCGCCACTTCCAACTGCACCGGCTGCTAGCCAACGGTCAAACGCTGTTCCGCTGCAAAGAGGCCATCACCCAGACCCATCATAAGCGAAACATCATTCGACGTCTGATTTGCTGTCAGGACATCGGCCAGACCATCGTTATTCACATCCGCAACCACACCATAGCTGGGCGCTGTGCCTACAACAAAATTCTGTTGTGCGGCAAAGGATCCATTCTTTTTGGCCAGAAAAACGGCAACATTATTGCTCCCCTGCTGGCTGATCGCCACATCAGGACGAGTATCGTTGTTAAGATCGGCCACAGCGACTTTACGCATCCCCGAACCCGTCGCTACAAGAACTGACTGTGCTTCAAAGCGACCATCCCCATATCCAATATGAAAAACCAACTCCCCGGCACTGTTAATTGTCACCACATCCGGAATCCCATCCCGGTTTACGTCGGCCTCGATCATATCGGTTTGCCCTGCCGAGGCGGCAAACTTTTGCCCGCTATAAAATGGCAACCCCTTAAGGATCAAAATTCCCGCGTTCGTTACACCGGCAGGGACGGGGGTGAGGGCCTCGGAGCGAGCATAGACCGCTTGCCCATTGACCAATGCTGAGGCACGGACCATCATCGCGCCCAGGACGGTCGAGGCATTGGCGATATTAAAACTTCCATCAACAGATGAAGTCGTCGTGAGTCCGGCCTTAGTCAGATAAATCGACGCGCCCGAAACAAGGACACCGTCAGATGTTTTTACAGTTCCCAGGACCGTCGTTAAGGGATCGACAACAACAGGAACAGTCCTCGAGGCCATGGTCGAAGCCTCATAATTATCGATAGCCTTAACATCCAGCACAAAAGAACTGATCCCGGTGGGGACCTCATAATCCAGACGGTAAGGCGCTGCCGTGAATGCCGCCTGCTCTACCCCATCGATGATAAAAGTAACCGACGCGATCGATCCATCATCCTCTGCTGTGGCCCGGATCGATATGGTATCCCCCTCGACCACACTGTCGCCGTCAAGCGGTGCGGTGATGGTGACGATGGGAGGAGGATTCAAGGTCAGCGTAAAACTGTAACTCCCGCCTTCCAGATAATTGTTATCGTACACCCACAGATAATACGTCCCCGCCTCAGTGATCACCTGGCTCAACTCTCCCGAGATATCCACGCTCTGCGTCTTAATCAGCACCCCAGCGCTGCTATACAGCCTGACCGTTGGATCAAACGGTCCAAACCCGCTCGGCGCCGTCACCGGAATCACAACACTCTCCCCCGCCTCCGCCGTGAACCGGTAGACATCCACCTCAGCCGATGCCCCGATCACCCCGCTCTTCAGATCCCCGTATACCACATCCACCGCATTCACCGGAGGATTCACCTTCTGCAGCGTCAGATTGTAACTCCCGCCCTCAACATAATTGTCGTCATACACCCACAGGTAATACGTCCCCGCATCAGTGATCACATGACTCAACTCGCCCGATATGTCCACAACCTGCGTCTTAATCAGCACCCCAGCGCTGCTGTACAATCTGACCGTCGGATTAAATGGCCCAAACCCGCTCGGCGCCGTCACCGGAATCACCACACT
>CAYHZK010000083.1:0-6159 GCA_964361085.1 uncultured Planctomycetales bacterium | reverse complement strand
CAGCGCTGCTGTACAATCTGACCGTCGGATTAAATGGCCCAAACCCGCTCGGCGCTGTCACCGGAACCACCACACTGTCCCCAGCCCCAGCCGTGAACCGGTACACATCAACCTCCGAGCCGGGAGAGATTGTGCCGCTGATGGTCTGTCCATAGGCGATCAATGGTGGAAGAATGACGTTGGCGGTCACCTCCGGGGCCGTTGAGACGTTTCCTCCGGTATCGATGGCCACAGCGCCGATGCGCAATGGGCCCGCCGGCTCTGTCAAGATAGGATTGAATTGATACGGCGCCTGGGTATCCGTGGCAACGATCTTTCCATTCAGCAAAAGCTGCACCGCCGCAATCCCAACATCATCGGTCGCGTTTACCAGAACAGACAACTCCTTGCCCTGTGTCACCTCAATGCCGCCCGTTGGGGACGTAATATTAACCACGGGAGGAACACCAGCGCTGTCTCCCACATCGGTGTATTGCCCAATGAACAACCGCGCGCCGGCTGTCAGATAAACAAACCGTTCGTCGACGGCAATACCGGTCCCATCCTGATCTCCAAAAGCGCTAAAATCTAAAATGGCACGAGGGACGGGATTGTCCGGTGAGCTGATATCGATGAGCGGAACGCCGTTGACAAAAAAGACGTCGGCCCCAAAAGCCAAATTGCCGGCGATGGCGACATCGGTTAAAAGGCCTCCCGATACCCTCGGCGTTGACGCCCGGGAGACCGGTTGAGACGAATCAGCAATATCAACCGCAGTGAAACTGCTCTCATAATCCGCCACAAAAACATAACTGCCGTTCATCATCACGTCCTGCGCTGATCCGGTATCCAGCGTCGCCAGCACCACTGGATTCGCCGCGTCAGAAACATCGCTCACTTGAATCCCCGCCGCGCCATGCGCGGAAACCACCAGGTTCCGATCGTGATCGACATCGACGCCAATCGCGGGCGTTGTGGTCGCGATGTTCCCCAGCAATGCAGGATTCGCCGGGTTAGAAATATCAAGCACCTGAATCCCGCCGGGTCCATCCGCCACAAAGGCCCTGTTATTGCCGATCACCACATCATAAGCCGTTCCAGGGGTATCAAAAGATCCAATCAAAACCGGATTCAGGGCATCAGTGACATCATAAATCAGCAACCCCCGCGAGCCGTCGGCAACAAAGACTTTTCCACCATTGACCTTCACATCATTGGCCTCGCCGGCGGTATCCACTGTATTGGCCAGGACAGGCGCGCTGCGGTTCGTGGCATTCACGACATACATCCCCAAAACACCGGCCGTCACGTAAGCCGTGTTGCCGTTCATATCCACATTCGTGACCGCTCCAGGGAAATTCAAAAACGACAACGCGACGGGATTAAAATTTTTGACCACACCGGTAGCCTGCGCGGTAAACCCGTTATTGGTGACGGTGATCGTGCAGGCTCCGGAGGCCGCGGCAAAGACTTCACCATCAGAGCCGCCAAAATTGCAAATCGTCAAGTCGCTTGAAAGATAATTGGTCCCTTTTGTGCCGGAAACAAGATTGATCGTAGTGCCATCGAGCAGGTGTCCTGTCACAACAAGCTGCTGCGAGACCTCTCCCAAAATCGTGTTGTTCACCAGCAGAATAAACGGATGAGGAGCCGCCTCAATCGAGGTGAGCGCCTGGGCCAAGTTAAAACTGGCGGGATTCGTCGGATCGCTGTTGACCAGGATTTCGAGGGCGTCGCGGAGACCATCTCCGTCGGTGTCGGCCAAAAGAGGATTGGTGGCAAATCCATCACGGCCGGTGACCACCTCTTCGCCGTCTTCAATCGTGTCGTCATCGGTATCAGCTGATTGGATATTGGTTCCATAATCAACCAGTTCTCTCTTATTATTCAGGCCGTCCCCATCCGGGTCTTCCAGGGCATCGACGGGATTATTAGGGTTGAGGTTATTGGCCACTTCAATATCATCCGCAATGCCGTCCTGATCGCTGTCGCCTGAAAAACTGAGGAGGACTTGATAAAAACCGGTAGCCCCGTCATTCGTCGCCGTCACAACAGCCCTCCCGCTGGAAAGGGCTGTCAGGAGTCCATCGGGACTCACCGAAGCGACAGAAGGGGTGCTCACGATGTACTAGATTGTTTCAAAAGTTCTTGAACCGTGTTTGAATATGTTGAATAATGAGGCAAAATCACAAAGGGAAGGAGTGATGATGCCTTGTTAGAACCCACCATAAAGATAGAGCTAACAAAAGATGAACGAAAAAAACTTGAGTCAATCGTACGCAAAAGCAAGTCGGCTCAACGCGACGTTATACGAGCCAAAATCATCCTGGAAGCAGCCAACGGCCTGGGGAATAAACCAATCGCAAGCAAGCTTAGAATCGCGCTTAATACCGTGCTGGAATGGCGAGAGCGATTCGCAAAAGAACGGATCAGAGGACTACAAGATAAAGACAGAAGTGGTCGACCGACCACTTTTTCCCCCCGAAGAACTGCATAAAATTGTAGCCTTAGCGACATGCCCGCCTCGAGAAATTGATCGTCCGGTTGATCGCTGGACTCTGAGTGATTTAACCAAAGAAATCCTTCACCAAAAGATTGCTGAAATCAGCCGGGCCAGTGTATGGAGGCTGTTAGATCAAGCAGCGATCAAACCTCATAAATGGGTTTATTGGCTCAATAGCCCGGATCCGGACTTTGAATCAAAAATGTTACACATCGTTGATCTTTATCTTCACCCACCTACCGATGGATTACTTTTCTCTCTGGATGAAAAAACTGGTATTCAAGCCTTAGAGCGCAAATATCCAGATCAGCCAACTCAGCCAGGCCAAGTTTATCGCCGTGAACATTCTTATCACCGTCACGGAACACAGGATTTATTGGCCGCCTTTGAAGTCTCCTCTGGAAATGTCTTTGCCAAAACCCTCGATGGCCATAGTTCCCCCTACTGGGAAGGCTTTATCAAAGAACTCGTCTCACAATATCCTGAACATCAAAAATTCCATTTTATTCAGGACAACTATTCCACTCACTCAACTCCTCAACTTTGCCAACTGATCGCCGATCTGTGTAACGTTTGCTTACCTGAATTGAAGACTCAAGAAGATCGTCGCCGTTGGCTCATGCAAAATGATAAGCGTATTGTTTTTCATTATTTACCGACTCATGCTTCCTGGTTAAATCAAATCGAAATCTGGTTTAGCACACTCTCCAGAAAATTATTGAAACGATTGAACGTTTCCTCTTTGCAAGAACTCAAAAATAAAATTTCCCAATTTATCGAGTATTATAATGACCAACTCGCTCATCCATATAAGTGGACTTACACCGGCAAACCCTTGGCCGTTTAAATTATCAGAGGTTCAAAAACTTTTGAAACGTTGTAGTACGTCGTTCCTGACGTTTGAAAGGTCACATCTTGAGCGGGATTATTGGGATAAAGCGCGGTGACTGTCAATGGGGCGCTGGCTCCGACGCTGGCGGGGATGCCTGCCGGGGCCGTGATATTTAAAGAAGAAGGAATCGGGGCAGCCTGTCCTAAAACAATCGGCTCAACAGAAACCGTGCCATTGGGTGGGATCGTGAAAGAGGCTGAACTTCCGGACGTCGTCTGACCATTTTCAACACACGTCGCTCGTGCCCGGACCTCGCCAAAATCGGCAGGGACATTAGGAATACTCCATGTCCCGTCCGCCTGAACCTCGCCGGTCCGGTTAAGGACACTCACGACACAGTTTTCGTTGAGTTGGGCGAAGGCCGCGCCGGGGAACACAAACAGAAACGCGGAGAGACAGAGGGCCCGTCCCATATCCAGCCGTTTTTCTCCCGTTGTGGTCACAATAGAAAGCAACACAGGCAACCTGCGCTTTTGGGGGACTCCCCAGGGAAATCGGGAGCCGACTCAACAGAAAAAACTGTGTGTTGTTGGGGGTAAGCCGTGATTGTTCAGCACACGATGACAAAAATAAGGATATACCCAAAAATCACAAAATGCAATAGCAGGTTTTAAATTTGTCAAACTTATGAGGCCCGATGAGTCGCATCGGGCCTCCATGTCCTTATTGCTCTGCGCCTGAGACGTTCTTCCGGCGCATTCCCCTCAGGGAGTCATGGGGGTCGTCTAAAATCTTCCTGACGGGGCCTCTCATCCGACGGCTCCCCAGCCTCGATCATCCGGCGCAGCATCTCAGCGTCATCGGCCGGCATCAGATCAAGGAGAGAAAGAATATCCGCCTTCTTTATCAGCACCGCCTCGCCGTTTTCCAGCAAAGACCGGAGCATCTCCAGGACGGCCCTGCGATCCTCACGGCTGCCCTGGATGATGTTCTGCCGCATCGATTCCACGCCCGCATCGCTCCCGAAGCGCTGAAGGGCCGACACCGCCGCGGCGCGGACAGTCGTTGCCTCCCGCCCATCATTCAGGACGTGGAGAAGGGCCTCCATCGCCCGCCTGTCGCGCAGCAGCCCGGCGGCCCGCACCGCCTCCAGCCGCACCTCAGGATCCGTATCGTTAAAAAGATCCCGTACCGGGATCACGGCCCGGTAGCTTTCCGACAATCCCAGGGCGCGCGCCGACCATTTGCGCACGCCGGGGTCGGCATCTCCCGCGGCCTTGATCAGGGCCGTCACCGCCTCGCGTTTCTTCAGCATCGAGCCCCGGAGAATCCGCTCCTCCCGGGCAAAAAGCTCGCCTAAGGCAAAGGCCGCCTCCCGGCGAATCCCGGCATCCGCGTCGGATATCCCCTCGAGCAAAACCCCAAGCCCATCCGCGCTCTCCGGGAAATGGCTCACCGCCCGCACACGGCGGGCAGTCTTCTGAAGAGGCGCCACTGCAATATCGGGCTGCCCCTCCGTGATCGTGATCCATTGATCGCTGGCAATGTCCTTAAATCTCTGACGGGCGCCGGACGGCCATATCACGTCCAGTTCATCAACCCGCTCCGCCGCGCCCAGGCCGAAGTGAAGGCGGGGGTCCGTCTGCGAGAGATACCCCGACCCCTGCCGCGCCTCACGGATCTGGCGGATGCCCCCGCTCTTTAAGCCCACCCTCGCCCCTACGCCGTCCCTGTTGCTCCGGACGCCTTTTAAGCTGATCAAAAGCCCGTGATGGGAGGTCTCGTTCTGATTCTGCAGATACTGGGCCGGGCCGTTGTTATTCACCACAAACACGTCCCAGTCGCCGTCATTGTCAAAGTCCCCGAAGGCCGCGCCACGCCCCGAACCCGCGGCCATCATGGCCCCGCCCATCTGGCCGGAGACGTCGGAAAACGTCCCGTCGCCGTTATTGCGGAATATCTGGTTTCTCTGACCCACGGTGGCCTGGGGATTGTCAAAATCCGCCATGCCGTGGCCGTTATTGACGAAGATGTCAAGATGCCCGTCGTTGTCCATATCCAAAAACTCGGCCGACCATCCGAAAGACCCTGCACCCGCGTCTTCACCCAATCCCGCATCGACGGTCGTATCAACAAACCCGTCCTTCCTGTCGGAATAATTTCTTCCTTCATGGATGAGAAGGTTCCGGTAAAGGACATTGGTCTCAGCCTGGGTAGAGGTGAAAAAAATATCCATATCCCCGTCGTTGTCGTAATCGCCGGCGCTGACCCCCATGCCGCTTAACGGAGAGTCAACCCCGAGGGCCCCTCCCGCCTCCGTAAAGGTCCCGTCGCCGTTATTGCGAAAAAGGACATTACGTGACTCGTCATTGGCGACGTAGATGTCCTGATCCCCGTCGTTGTCATAGTCAAAGGCCGCGGCGCCCATGCCCCGCCCCGGGGAGTTCGCCACCCCGGCCGCCGCCGTCACATCCGTGAAGGTCCCGTCGCCGTTGTTCCGGAAAAGGACGTTGGCCTCGCTGTCAAAGAGGGAGGAGTTCATCAAAAAGGGCTGAACCGCCCTAAAGGCGCTGTTGGGCTCCGCCGTCCTCATGCCCTTGTCGAAGGCGACGTAATTGACGACGTAAAGATCGAGGTCCCCGTCGTTGTCATAATCAAGCCAGACAACGGCCGTCCCCCACCTTTCGTCGCCCACACCGGCCGCCTGCGTCACGTCCGTAAACGTCCCGTCGCCGTTATTGTGGTACAGGACGTTGGGTCCGTCATTCGTCACGTAAAGATCCGGGTATCCGTCGTTATCATAATCCCCGAAGGCGCATCCCATCCCCAAGCCCCGATAGGCAAC
>CAYHZK010000082.1:0-9269 GCA_964361085.1 uncultured Planctomycetales bacterium | reverse complement strand
ACCGCCGCCAGCCGCCGCCATGGAGCCGGCCGGGAATCGTCATTCCGCAGAATAGAGAGAAACAGCAAAAGCTGCAATGTGGTCAAGAAAATCCATAACGCATAAGGTCTGGCCTCAGCCCAGTATTGCCAGAGCATGCCGCCTGAGAGCGAGATAAAAAGAGAGTAAAAGCCGGCCGTCCAGGAATGGAATTTCGCAAAATAATAAAAAATGGCGACGATCGCGAGGGCGACAACGACGACGGGGCTCACGCGAAGCAGGATCCGGTCAATGGGGCGGTCAAACCCCCAGAATCGTGTCCCCTTCCGCCACTCCTCCGGCGCGTGATACCCTGCTGCGGCGCACACGATTTTCTGGATCACATAAAAAAGAGGGGTGTTGTGCCCCTCACTGATGTTCCCTTCAAGAATCTGCCGGTAAGACAGCCCTTCCACGCTGGCGATCTGACTGTAAATCTCATCGTTCCACAGCGGCTTCTGAGAGGCCAGACGGAGACCTAAAATCAAGAGCGCGGAAAACAGGACAGCGGCGGCGAGTTTGATCGGAAAGGAATTTTTCATATCATCGGCCTCCTAACAATAACCGGTTCAACAGCGGGGTCTTCCGGATCACCATCGCGGAGGCCCCTATGCATACGCCGGTAAAAAGCGCCGTCATCAACGGCACGAACACGAAGAAAAAGAAAGGCGAATTGAAATCAAAACTCAGGCGCAGCGGGGCGACAAATCTTGGATACAACCCCTCGACGACATACCTCTGGATCAAGTAAATATCCAGAGAGAAGACGCCGATGGTTTCAAAAACCCGCTGCAGCCTGGTGTTGGAAAGATACGCGGCGGCAATGAACGCGGCACCGATGCCCAAAAAACCCGAGAGGTAACGGTATCCCATCCTCCCCAGTTCAAAAAAATAATTCTCAGAGACAAAATTCATTTTATTGATGTAAATATAATCGCCCTTGTCCCAGAGGGACGCCAGCAGCGCGAACAAAATAAGGATCATGACCATCATTGCGTTTTTGATCAGCGGTTTTGTGATTTGAATCCCCAGGCGGCTCCAAAAATATCCGGCCGCGTAAAACCCGTAAAACCATTTGATGTAAAAGAGAGAACAATAATCATTGAACGGGATGAGCGCGACAGGGACAAAGACAAGGACAAAAGCGATGAGTCCCACCCGCTTCTCCAGGGTGATGGAAGACAACAAAAGGCACACGGACACAAAAAGCGTGAACAAAAACCATATCGACGGATGCAGGATCAGATCGTTGACAAAATCCCGCGGGACGTCCGCGATTGAGACCTTTTTCCCGTCGATCATCTTCAGCGCCTGCGTTGTGATGACACCGAGAATGGTCCAGGATAAGAACGGGACCAGCAACGTCTGACATCTGGCTTTAAAGACCTCGCGGACGCTTCTTCTGCCTAAACTCAACGTCATCAGGTATCCGCTGATGAACACAAAGAGCGGCATGTGAAAGGTGTAGATGATTTTGAAAGCGGGGTTCAGGAAAAAATCCTCGCCGGACGCAAGCATCGTCCGTTGAATGATGTGACCATAAACAACCAGGAGGATCGCGATCCCCTTAACGGTGCTGATGGTGAAATTTTTGTTCTCCATAACGACGTCCGGAATCCCGGCGGGACCTAGCGGAATTTGATCTTTTTCATGGCAAACAGACACATCCGCAGCAGCAGCAGGCCGTGACGGAACCGCTGGATCTGGGTCGTGCCGTATTGGCGGTCTTTGTACCGGATCGGAAGTTCGATCACCTTCAGGTTCAGCTTGATGGCGCCGAAGATGAGGTCAAAATCCCCGAAGGGATCAAAGTCGCCGAAGTAAGAACGGTTGGCCACAATCGCCTCGTAATGGGATTTGAACAAAACCTTGGTGCCGCAGAGCGTGTCCTTAAAAGGCTGCCCGAGGAGCCATGAAAAGAAAACGCCGAAAAATTTGTTGGCGATGAGGTTCAAAAACCGCATGGCCTGTTTTTCCATCGGATAAACGAGGCGGCAGCCGTTGATGAATTCCCCGCGGTTCTGCCGCATGGCTTCATAAAACTTCGGCATGTCCTCCGGCGGGACGGTTAAGTCAGCGTCGAGGATCATCAGGATGTCCCCCTGGGCCTTGCTGAACCCCAACCGCACCGCGTCCCCCTTGCCCCTGCCGGTCTGTTTGAACAGCTTGATATTTTTTTGCGGATACTTTTTGATCACCCGCTCGACCTCTTCGTACGTCCCGTCCTTTGAGCCGCCCTCGACGAAAATGAATTCCTGGCGCGTCCCGAAGGCCGGCGTGCGGGTGATCGCGGATTCGATATTCCCTTTTTCGTTGCGGCAGGGGACCAGGATCGTCACGGAAAAATCCCGGGCAGAATCGAACACGGGACGGGCGATGACAAAATGGTTCAACGTCAGGGCGTTGAAAACCGGAAGGTTGGCCACATAACGGTTAACAACATGACTCACGACCGGAATCTTTTTGGGCAAAAGGAACGAACGCTGCGTCTTGATGGGCTGGTAGCCCGTCAGGGCCAAAAAATTGCAGATGTCGTGATACGTGATCCAGTTTTGGATCTTCTGCGGCATCTTCAATCCCAGCGTCTCGCCGAATTTCAGGATATACTGCCAGACATAGCTGTAGTATTCGATAATGATCCGGGTGTGCGGGTGGCAGAATTTTCTCAAGTCGCTGAAAAACTGCTGGATGTCCTCAAGCTCGCCCAGAAGCCCGGAGATAAGAATGTAATCAAACTTGTCCTCGCTTTTAAAATCCGAGACGGTGCCTTCGTGAAAACGCAGATTGGGGAATTTGAGCCGCGCTGCGCCGACCATCCCTCCGCTGACGTCGATCCCGACACCCACGGAAGGATCCAGGGCGTTCAAAAGATCCCCCGCGCCGCACCCGACCTCGAGGACCTTTTGACGGGGCGGGACAAAATAGCGGTATTCTTTATAGAGAAGGGAGTAATAGTACCGGTTCTTTTTCAGGTACTCTTCACGGCGACCGGCGATACGGTCGTAATGCTGAGCGATGTCTTTCATCATGCGGCGGGGGTCTCTTTTTTTGGGACCTGGCTTTTGTCGACGATAAAATCGCCGATGGAGAGTACGTCGAACTCGGTGCGCATCACACAGTTGACCGCGTCCTCGGGCGTGCAGACGATGGGCTCGTTTTCATTGAAAGACGTGTTGAGCAAAACCGGCACGCCCTTGATCTTTTCGAATTCATGGATGAGCTGCCAGTACCGGGGGTTGAGATAACGGCTGACCGTATGGACGTGTGCGGTGCCGTCATTGTGCGTCACCGAGGGGATGACTTTCTTTTTATCGTCACGGACATCGCCGGCGAGGATCATGTAAGGAGAGTCCAGATTTTTTGGCATGGAGAAATACTCGCCGCATTTTTCTTCCAGGACCGAAGATCCGAAAGGGTGGTAAAACTCCCGTTTTTTGAGCCGCGCGTTCAGGCGATCTTTCATCGTCGGGTCCGTCGGATCCATGGTGATGCTGCGGTTCCCCAGGGCGCGGGGGCCCGCCTCCATCCGTCCCTGAAACCAGCCCACGATCTTGCCGTCGGCGATGTATCGCGCCGTTTCCGCGGCGATGTCGGGGCTGCGGCGGTAAGGGACACCCTTGGCCTTCAAGACCGCCTCGATCTCCTGATTCGTGAATTCCACCCCCTGATAGCAGGAGTTAAAAATATATTTGCGCGGCTGATTGAGGACATGATGATAGTAATACAAAGCGCTCCCCAGGGAGGTCCCGGCATCGTTGGCGATCGGCTGAAAAAAATAATCTTTAAACGAGGTCTGCTCGACGATCCTTTTGTTCATCAGGCCGTTGAGGACCACCCCGCCGGTCATACAGAGATTCGGCAGCCCCGTGATCCCCTCCAGATGCCGCGCCAGAGCCACACCGGCTTTTTCAACGAGGGTCTGCAGGGCCAGGGCGATATCAAAATTTCGTTGTTCATAAGGGCCGTTATGTTCGCGCGCGCGGCCGAATTTTTTGATGAAATGATCGCTCACCCAACGGCTCTGGCCATGGGTGTGAAACTGAAAATATTTCAGATTCAGCCGGTATCCCCCGTCATCCGTCAGATGCAGCAGGTCATCAAAATCCTTGACGTAAGTTTTTTCTCCGTAAGCCGAAAGTCCCATCACCTTCCATTCGTCGAAAAACGGTTTGAATCCCAGATAATGCGTGACCGCGGCATAAAGATGTCCCAGCGAGTGCGGCACATGGATTTCCCTGATCTTCTCGATCTTAGTCCCCTTCCCGGCGGACATCATGGTGCTGGTGCATTCCCCCCGGCCGTCCAGCGTCAGGATCGCCGCTTCCTCGAATTTCGAGACAAAAAAAGCGCTCACGGCGTGGCAAAGATGATGCTCGATAAAATGAACGTTTGGAATTCTTTGGGAATGAAAATGTTTTTGTATTTCCACCCCCACGCGGCCCATGGCCCGAATCCGTGAACTAAAATTCAATTCTTCACCGCCGGAAGGCGCCCTCAGGAGACTCAAGCTCCGCGGGAAATATTTCAGGATATGACCCAGGTTGCCGAAAACCTCACGGGACGGAACCCAAAAAAACGTGACATGGTCGATATCATCAATGGTAATGCCTTCTTGTTTCAGGCATTCAGCGACGGCATGGCGGGGGAATTCTGAGGTGTGCTTTTTATGGTTGAAGCGCTCCTCTTCAAGAAGGAATTTCAATTCTCCGTCTTTCAAGAGCGCCGCTGACGCCTCGTGGGAGTAACTGCTGAGCCCCAGGATGTACATAGTGGTGCTCATTGTAATACAAAAACCGTTTATCAAAAAACCAATTCTGGATAAAATTTGGCGGCGCGGCGCCGGCCTTTTTTATAATTTCCCCAGCGGAAAGAAAAGGCTTCTTGTGTTATAATAACCGCAATTTTTAGAAAGGATTGTCTCCGGATGGAAAAAATCAGCGATATCTTTAAGCGAAAATCTCTTACCTATTCTTTCGAACTCTTCCCGCCTAAGACCGAACAGGGGTATCAGAATCTCCTCGCGATCATCTCCGATCTGGCGGGTTTAAAACCGGACTTCATCTCCTGCACGTACGGGGCCGGCGGGGGGAGCCGCGAGAAGACCTTCGACATCGTTGAGCACATCCAGACCCGACACCGGATCCCCGCTGTCGCGCACCTGACCTGCGTCTGTCACACGAAGGAAGAAATCAAAAATATTTTAACGGAAATCAAGCGCCGGGGGATTTGTAACGTCCTTGCCCTGCGCGGAGATCCCCCGAAAGACAATCCGGGCTGGACGCCCGGCCCGGAGAACTACCGCTACAGCTCCGAGCTCTGTGAGGCGATCCGCCGGCAGTTTGACGGGTATTTCGGCATCGGTGTCGCCGGCTTTCCCGAAGGTCACCTCCTCTGCCCCGACCGCGACAACGACGCGCAGTATCTCAAAATCAAAATCGACAGCGGCGCGGACTACGTCATCACACAGCTTTTTTTTAATAATCAGGATTACTTTGATTATGTCAATCGTCTGAGCAAATTAGGCGTCGCCGCCCGCGTCCTCCCGGGAATCATCCCGATCACGGACTACAACAGCCTGCTGCGGTTTTGCGCCCTGTGCGGGGCGACCGTCACGGATGAGGTAAAAAAAATATTCTCGCCGATCGCGGACAATAAAGAAAAGACCCTGGCCATGGGGATTGAATTCGCCGTCCGCCAGTGCCGGGACCTCCTCAACAACGGCGCGCCCGGACTGCACTTCTACGCCCTCAACAGATACGAGCCCGTCGCCACCATCCTCAAAGCCGTCCGGCGGTAGACGCCCTCAAAACAACCGCAGCTGCTCGTCGTCGCGGTTACGTCTTGGCGCTTTTTGTTCCACTCTTTCGTATTCCTTAAGTTCTTCTTCGATGTCGGCCAAGAATGGCGAAGGCTGATTTTCATAAATCTTTCCGTATAACCGACGCCTTCGGGTCCGCACTAAATACAACCCTTCTTTCGCCCGCGTCATCCCGACGTAAAACAACCTCCGCTCCTCTTCCCTGTCGGCCGTCATCCCCTCCAAATCCAGCGGCAAAAGATTTTGCTCGCACCCGATGATAAAAACAACGGGAAACTCAAGCCCCTTGGCCGCGTGCAGAGTCATAAGGGAGACCTTATCCGCCCCGTCATCTTCCGAAGAAAATTTAAAAGCCTGCGAAAGCATTTCGTCCGGGTCATCCGACGCGGCCTCAGCTCGGATTTGATACGGGATACCGCTGCGGTCGAGCGCCTCCATCACAAGCGTCTTTTGGCTATTCAAACGAAACAGGACCGCGATCTCGCCAAAACCGCGCTGGCCCTCCTCACCGTTCCGCACGCGCCCGGAGTCCTGAGAAAACATGCTCGTCCCGCCCACCATCTTTTCGATCTGGTGGATGACATATTCGGCCTCGGCTTTGTCCGTCGGCGCCTCATGAATGACCAGTCGCCCCGCCGCGTAAATCCTGGCCGTCAACTGCGGGACAAAATGATGCCCTCCCCCGGACGCCGCCATGATCTGCCCCGAGGCGGACAAAAGATTTTGCGCCGAACGGTAGTTGTCCGACAGCGACAGGGTCGCCGCGCCCGGGAAATCCCGGCTGAAACTCGCGAAATATCCGACGTCCGAACCCCGGAATCCATAAATGGCCTGATTGGGGTCGCCGATCGCCGTAATAACACTGTCCGGCCCGACCAGCAGTTTTAAAAGTTGACGCTGGATCGCGTTGATGTCCTGATACTCATCGACAAAAATATACGGGAAATGCGAACGGACACGCGCGGCAATGTCGCCGCGCTCCTTAAGCAGCCGCGCGCTCGTCAGAAGCAAATCATCAAAATCAAACAAGGCGCGTTCCCGCAGTTTTTGATCAAACGCCAGGGTCTCCGGCGAGGCCGGCGATTCAAAATCCCGCGCCTTCCAGAGCGAAATCTTTTCCAGCTTCTGCCGTCTCTGCCTGGCCTTCAAGTCCGGCCAGAGGTCCTTCGCGACCGACTCGATCTCCTCTCCGCTTGCAACACGAAAATCAGCAGGGACCTGCTCGTAGAAATATCCCCGCAAGAGCTCCAGACAAAAGAAATGAAATGTCCCAGCCGTGACAACATCATCTAAATTCGGCACATGCGTTGAAAGACGGTCCCGCATTTGAGCGGCGGCCTTATGAGTAAACGTAATGGCCAAGATCTTCTGGCCTGGATTAAGTTGGGGAATAAAACGAAGGATACGGTGGGTCAAGGTATGTGTTTTGCCTGTTCCGGGACCGGCGACGACGAGAAGATGTCCCCCCTCATGAGCAATCGCCTGCCGCTGGGAAGGATTGATATCAGCCGGCCGTTCCACACCTCACCTCTATCTTTTCTCTTGCCTCGACTGTCTTATAACTGAATCTTTGCGAAATGGTTTTAAACAGTAATGTATTTAATGCAGACCGTTTCCGACTGTATCGTTACCATTCCCCACTCGGCGAGAAAAGGAATTCGATATTGGTGTTCAGCTTGTACAGCCACTGATAGCCGGATAAATCCCCGTCGCAGAAAGGCTCAACAAGGTCCTCCGCGGTCTCCCACGAAACTTTTGTCAATACGCACTCAAACACAGTCTTGGAAAGCTGAATCGTTCCCATATCTCCTTTCCCAACTTTCAAAATCAGACGGCATCCACCGATAGTCGTCACAAACGGTAAGCCAGTTAGATCAATCTCTGAAATTGCGCCATTCGCGAGACCCGACAGGATGTCTCTGAACCGGCAGGCCTCCCAAGAATCAAAATCAAAGGCCCTTATCATATTGCTCTTGGGATGATCACTATCCGTATTTGTAAGATGCTCAATCTTCATTATTCCTTGTCTGCAGATAACGCAAAGCTAACCCCTGAACGGTGTCCAATGGAAAATAACGAGCCAAAAAATTTCATTGTTATGTGCGGGGATGTTTGTCATCCCCGCCCTCAAACTTCCCCATCAAAATCAAAAGAATGCGTCCGAGGAGAAATAGCGCGGAGCTGCAAAACAGTCCCTTAGCGACGAAGTACATCGGGATGCCGCCTTTCACAATACCGCCAGGCTTAAAGCCGTCGTCGAACAGAGCCGCGTACAGGCAAAGCAGAAGAACAACAATCGCCACAATCGGATTGATGACTCTAAGATACGTTCGCATCTTCATCCTCCCGTAGTTGTCTCACATATTCAGGCGCGCCGCTTTTTGGCGTCGCCTGAAGCGCCTTGTTAGGCGTTTCTTTATAACTGATTGCGAGAACAAAAGTGTTTTCGCCGTTACAATTTCCACATTTCCAGTGCCGCCCAACCTCCAGTTCATGTCGCCATACGACAATCTTTTGGCGGCAATTAGTATTCACGCACTCGACCTCATGCTGGTGCGGTGTCCACTTGACCCTGCCTTCTCCCTCATCGGTAATGATGTACGTGGCCTTGCACTGATAACACTCAGCCAACACTTCGCGCTGACCACCGGGAATACGTTTACGAATAGGGCTCTCGCACTCTACACATTTCAAATTAGCGAAACTGCCTAAGGTAACGTTAAAGATCGGTGAGGAGAGAACCTGATTAACGAAAGCGGCGATTTCTTCGCATCGAGCTCGCATTTTATTGAAGTCTACGATTGCTCCATCGCGCACTTGCTTCATGGATTGCACGTGTAGATAACTGCCTAATGCGTCATAGTGTTTTCGCAGCACGCTCATACCTAAAACTTTCTCTGAGCCCAGCGAGTTCATTTTGGGCGCAGGTACGCCATATTGTTCCTCAATTCCAATGGCCAGCGAGCTATCTTTATCTGCCGTAGGGTCAATATCGAGAAGTACCGACATAACCTTGCGCGGCTGCCACGTCTCGTATTCGTTCGACGGAAACTCGATCTTATATGCAAGTGCGCGGTCATATGTGAGAGCCTCCATGGCCATTCGCATCTCAAGTGCAGCATATTTCAGGCGCTGGTCTGACTTCGTGCCGAGCTCATATTCAGCACTATTAAGATGTATTCGCGCTAGATGGCGGTAATTCACATCCACCTCAAAATGTTGACGCCTAACGTTCGCCATAACCGGCAGCAAAAAGTGGCGTGACGCAGGAGCGACGCTTTTTGCTGTCCGTGTTGATGGCGTTGTTAGGCATTTACAAACAAACCCATTATTAAAATGATTGACCAGCCAAAGGTTACAAGAGAAGTTATGTCCAGCACGATGTCGATAATGAATAAGTTATCCATTGCGGCAAAGAACAGAACTGCTTTGT
>CAYHZK010000081.1:0-9345 GCA_964361085.1 uncultured Planctomycetales bacterium | reverse complement strand
TGATACCAGCCGGCGTCCACGCGATAGCGGTGATAGCTCCCGTAAAAATGCAGCCAGGAAAACCGCAGGGCATCGACGGTTTTATCGGCCGCGTATCGTCGCATGACCGCCCGCAGCCGCGGCAGATCGTTTTCGTGGATCACCTCGTCGGACTGGAGATAAAAGGCCCAGTCCCCGCGGCATTGCTTAAGGGCCAGATTGGTTTGATGCGAAAGGACTTCCTTGCCTTGAGAAAAATCCCACGTGTTTTGAACGATCCGGATTTTGGGATCCGCGACGGCCCGGATCAGGTCCAGCGTTTCATCGTCGGAATCCCCAACATTGACAATGAACTCATCGCACAAGGGCAGAATGGACAGAATTGATTCAACCGCCGGATAATTGTATTTCACCGCGTTGCGGACAATGGTAAACCCGCTGATCTTCATTTCGCGGCCGCGACCTCCTGATAAACGGCCAGGGTCTCTTCGGCGTTTTTAAGGAATGAAAAATTCCCGGCGCGCTTGAGCGCTTTATCTTTTAACCCCGCCATCAACGCCGCATCCTCTATGACGCGGACGATCGCGGCGGCGATTTCGTCGGGATTATAAGGATTGACGATGAGCGCCGCGTCTCCGGCGATCTCGGGACACGACGAGACATTGGACGTGATGACGGCGGCGCCGCAGCTGAAGGCCTCCACGATCGGAAACCCGAACCCTTCATAAAACGACGGAAAGACAAAGACCTCGCAAAGATTGTAAAAATACCGCAGCTCATCATCGCTGACATACCCGGGAAAGATCACATCATCCTCAAGGTGAAAGTTGCGAATGACCTCCTCCAGCCCTTCGATCATCCAGCCCTTCATGCCGCTGACGAGGAGTTTTCCCTTGAACTGCTTTTTGTTTTTGAGGATCGAAAAGGCCAAAAGGAGATTCTGCAAATTCTTGCGCGGTTCGATCGTCCCGACAAACAGGACAAACGGCCCGGTGAGGCCCTTTTTGGCAAGGACCTGCCGCGCGACCTTCCGCTCCTCGTCCGGCAACGGATAGAAAATATTTTTATCGACCCCCTGGTAGACCAGGCACACCTGATCCTTCCTGAAGGGAAAATACTGTTTGAGATCATGGATGGTGCTCTGGGAGCAGCAGATGATTTTATCGGCCCGGTCGACGATTCCGATGAGCTGATGCTCGGCGGTCTCGCGGGTTTGCGGCGTGTGCCCCTCGGGGTACGTCTTGTAAACCAGATCGTGCACGGTCACGATGACCCTGGCGCGTTCGATATTGATAAAATCCGGGCTGGGCGAATGGTAGATGTCGATGGGCGAAAGCGTTTTGGCGATCCCCTGCCCCAGCCAGTCGACCTTCACCGCAAAATTGGAGGCCGGCACACGGGGGACCTTGCGTTTGAAATCAAAATATTTCTTCTGGGCGTAAAGCCAATACTCGTTCCGGGAATCGATCTCGCTTAAAGATTTGACGAGATTGTAGGCATACCGGCCGATGCCGGTGTAATTCTTGTTGAGGAAAGAACGGCAATTGATGGCGATCCGCATGGATTAATAAGAAATTCCTTTTGCCCCTAAAAATTTCTTGACAACCTCGACGACATAATCCAGTTGGGCCAGTTCGATGTCCTGATGAATGCCGAAATGGAACCCGTGGTCGGCGCAGTATTCCGATTCCGGAAACTCGCCGAGTTTATGGCCAAGAAAGGCGTAGCTCGGGCACTGGGTCGGGATCGAATAAAACAGGTTGCGCGAATCGACCCCGGCCTGATCGAGATACTCGACAAATTCGTCTTTGGTGAATTTGAGGCCGGGACGCAGAATCACGGAAAAGGCGTGAGGACCGATCTTCTCGTTTTTTTCTTCCTTGATCGTGATGAAAAACCGCTCGAAGGCCTGGAACTTGTCGATCAGATAAAGCAGATTGCGGCGACGGCGCCCCAGGATTTCGGAAAAAATTTTAATATTGCCCAAACCCACCGCGGCCTCGATCTCGTTCATCTTGGCCGAAAAACCGATGCGCCGGAATTCAAATTTGTTCACCAGGCCATGATTGCGCAGCGAACGCAGGGCCTCGGCCATCGCGGGATCACCGGTGATCACCATCCCGCCTTCGATCGTCGTGATGATGTGCGCCGCGTACAGACTGAACGCCGCCATGTGCCCGAAGGTGCCGATCTTTTTCCCGTGATATTCCGCGCCGTGGGCCTCGGCGGCGTCCTCCACGACGTAGAGATGATATTTCTTCGCGATCGCCATGATGCGATCCATCCCGGCGGGCTTGCCCATCAGATGCACCGGCATGATGGCGCGCGTCTTTTTTGTGATCACAGCCTCGATTTTATCCACGTCGATGTTGAGCGTCTCGCGCTTGACATCCACAAACACCGGCTTGAATCCCGCCTGAAAAACCGCGTTGCCCGTCGCCACAAAGGTCAACGCCGGAATGATCACCTCATCCCCGCGGTCGGCGCCATAGTCATACAAAACCGCCAGGGCCAGGGCGTCCGCGTCCGTGCCGCTGCTGACCGCGACAGCCTCGCTGGTCCCGAAAAGGTCCGCGAACTTTCGCTCAAATTCCGCGACATATTTCCCGCGGGTGACGAACTTCGTGTCCAGCGCCTTGTCGATCAGCTCCCGGGCGTCATCCGTGATCGAGACGGTCCCAAACGGGACCTTGTACCCCGCCTTGGCCTCAACACTCAGGTCTTTTATTCTTTCCGTCACGCGATCTCACTTTCCAAAATTCTTTTGGGCCTCCAGCAATCGCTCCGGAGTCCCGATGTCCCAAAACTTTTCCTCCACGACGAACCCGCAAAAATCATTGGGAACCAGCTGCGGCAACGTCGGGAAGAAATCCTTTTCCAGCGAAAAATGGATGCCCTTCGGCATCAGGCTGAACATGCCCTGCCCCAGGCAATAAATCCCGGCGTTGACCAACCCGGCTTTGCCGGCAACTTTTTCCTGAAACGCCTGGATCCGTTTTCTCGTGTCCAGGAGGATGGCGCCGAAATCCTTACGATCCTTCTGCCGCGAAACAACGACCGTCCCCAGCGCGTTTTCCCGCTGATGAAATTTCACCAGGGCCGCGTAATCGACGGGACAAAAGGAGTCGCCGTTGAGCACAACGAACGGAGACGTATGCAGGGCCGCTCGCGCTTTTTTAATGGCGCCCCCGGTCCCCAGCGGTTCCTCTTCTCTGGAGAATTCGAGTGTCAGGCCAAAATTTTCTTTGCGGTAATAGTCTTCCACCTGCCCAGCCTGATAGCCGGTACACAGGACGACACGGCTGAAACCTTGTCTTTTCAAATGCTCCAGGATAATGTTCAGAAAGGGGCGCTCGCCGACCTTCGCCATTGCCTTTTGCGAATTCCCGACCGAGGAACGCAATCGTGTTCCCATCCCCCCGCAGAGGATCGCGACATCGATCTGGGACAACATCATCCCTTCCCCCTCAATCCACCCGCCCACTGTTGGGCTGATAAAAAATAATCTGGCTCCCCAGGCTTTCAAATTTGAACGGGATCTCCAGGAGATCCTTCAATCGTTCCCGGATCCGCGGCTGCACATCGGGCGGGGCAAAAACCAGGACGAATCCCCCTCCGCCGGCGCCCAGCAGCTTGCCGCCCAGCGCCCCCGCATCCCGGGCCGCCGAGTAAATCTCATCGATATGCGCTGTGGAAATTTTTTCGGATAACCCGCGCTTCAACTGCCAGGACTCATGCAGCAATTTCCCAAAATCCAAAATGTCGCCCGCCGTTAAAATCCGCAAGGCCTGCTGGGTCATCTGATACATAATGGTCAGTTCCCGCTCTTTATTGGGAATATTTTTGATCTGATGGGCCGCGATCTCCGAGGCGGTCCGCGAAAACCCGGTAAAAAACATCATCAGGTGCGACTGCAATTCCCTGGCGCGCTCCGGCGTGATCGTGACCGTCCGGACCCGCAAATGGGTATTGCCCCCAAACTCGATGTAATTCAGGCCGCCATAAGCCGCCAGCGTTTGATCCTGACACCCGACATTTTCCTTGCACATCTCCTGCTCAATATAAATCGCCTCGTGCGCGAGCTGTTCCTTGGTCGGCATGATCCCTTTGAGGGCGTAAAGACCGTTCAAAAGCCCGACGGTAAACGACGAGCTCGATCCTAAGCCCGTCCGCGCGGGCAGATCGCCGTCGTGATGGATTTCGATGCCGTCGTCAATTTTCAAAAATCGCAGGACCTCGCGGACCGCCGGATGATTGATTTCATCGATACTCTTCTGGATATGTTCCATCTTGGAGTAGATGATGCGCGACTTGTGCTCGAAAAACGGAGGCAGGTAACGGCAGGTGATATAACAATATTTGTCGATGGTCGTCGCCAGGACAGCGCCGGGATGGTCTTTGAACCATGGCGGATAATCGGTCCCCCCGCCAAAAAACGAAACGCGGAACGGCGTGCGCGAAATGATCATAGCGTCGCCTTCTCTTCCAAAATCTTGCGGCGCAATTTGATGGTGGTGGACTTTAAGGTCTCTTCCTCGGCCAGAGGGCCGAACTTCTGGCGCAACAGGTCTAAAAAGCGCGGATTGGTGTGATACCGCATCCAGGCCTCGTCGCGGAAGGCCAGGACCTGATCGGCGGAAAGATACTTAGTCGGCAGCGGCTGCGTATAAAAGGAATGCTGCGAAAACCCGGTGTAGGTATCGGGAAGTTTCCAGCCGGCCTTGAGAGCCTGGCCGTACAGAGGGCTCCCCGGATAAGCCATGGCCGAATAAAAGTTGGCCTCTTCGGTATTCATTTCAAGGGCCAGATCCAGCGTCATCTGCATACTGGCCAGATCATCTTCGGGAAGACCGAAGATGTAATTGGCGATGACATTGATCCCGTGGTCGCGGATTTTCTTGACGACGTCGCGGATATCGACGTCGTCGAAACGGCCTTTGGTGACATCCTTGCGCACGCGCGTGTTGCCGCTCTCGATCCCCAGCGCCAGCCAGTTGACCCCGGCCTTCTTCAGCGTCTCTAAAAATTTCTCTTTGACGGTATCGACACGGGAATAGCACCAGATATTAAACTTGTATCCCCGTTCGATGATGAGCTCACACAGTTTCATGAAATGATTGGCGTTCAAAACAAAAAGTTCATCCGCGATCTTGATGTTGGTGATGCCGGCCTTGGCGAAGTAATCAAATTCCCTGATGATGTGTTCGGGATCCCAGTAGCGGAACACAGCGCTCCCGTCGGAATATTCGTTGTCCTGGCGGTTGATGATGTTGATCATGCAGAACGAACATCGCATGGGACAGCCCAAACTCGTATAAAGCGCGGCAAAGGGCTGCCGCCGGGTCTCGTTCGAATAGGAATGCCAGAGGGAGGTGCGGTAATTCTTGACCGGCAGCCGGTCCCAGGCGATGCCGGGAAGCTGCTGCGGCAAATCCTCTTTGGCGACAATCGGAGACGGCGGATTCAGAACGATGCGCCCCTCCTGCCGATACCCCAGCCCCGCGACTTGATCCAGCTTATCCTCAAGGTTGGTCCGCAGCAAATTCGAAATCGTGTAAACCCCTTCGTTCTGGCAGACAAAATCGATAAAAGGATGCCGCGTCATCACCTCCCGGGGAAGGGCGGCGATGTGTCCGCCGACAAAAAGAATCTTGATGTGCGGAGAATGTTGTCTGACCAGTTCCGCCAGCGCGATAGCTCCTTCCATATTCTGGGAACTGGCGCTGGGTTGCTGGCCGTAGACGACAAAACAGGCGACCTTGGGGTTGTATTCTAAAATGCGCCGGGCGGATTCTTCATCCGAAAGATACAGGGCCTCGCAATCAATGATGTCCGCGCGAAATCCCCGCTTAAGGCAATGGGACGTCAGCATGCCTCCCCAGATGGGAGGTTCGATGGCCGAATAATCCTTGCTCAAATCCTGATAGATCTTGTGCGCGGCATTGGGATGGACAAAAAGGATGTCGATCTGCGGGCTAGATGTTGGCATATTGATTCCGTTTGATGATTTTAAACCCCTTGACCAGCTCGGCAATCCCTGCGGATAAGGAGACGTCCGGTTGAAATCCGGTTTTTTCGATTTTCTCGTTGCTGACGATGTAGTCCCGCTTGTCGGGGTCCTCGCCGATCGTGGCCTCGACAAAATAAAAGTCGGGAACTTGCTTTTTGATTTCTTCGCAGAGCTGCAATTTGTTCAAATTGGCGTCGCTCAGGCCCACATTATAGGGATGGTTTTTCATCCTGTCAAAATGATTCAGGGAATGAAGGAAGGCCTTGGCGATGTCCCGCACATGAATATAATTGCGGTTAAAATGGGCCTCGAAAAGGACGATAAACCGGTCATACACCGCCCGGTAGGTGAAATCATTGACGAGGAGATCCAGGCGCATGCGCGGAGAAACCCCGAAGGCCGTGGCCAGACGAAGCGTGATCGCCTCTCCGGCGTCCAGGATGGCCTTTTCGGCCTCAACCTTCAATTTTCCATAAAGGGAAACCGGGCGAAGCGGGGTGTCTTCGGTGCAGTGTTTTCCTTTTTCGCCAATGCCGTAACCGCTGTTGGTCGTTGGGAAAATCACAACCTGATTTTTGCTGCGCAATCTGAGAATCGTCGTGACCGCGTCCAAAAGGATCGTCTGCGCCCCCACGGGATCCTGCGCGCAGAGGGGAGCGCCGGTCAAACAGGCCAGCGGGAAAACGGCGTCGACGGTCTTAAGCTGCTCTCCGATCAACTTTTCGTTGCGCGTATCGCCGCTGATGATCGTCAACTTCGGGTGATAACACACATCCAAAAGCGGTGTCTGGTGATACATAAAATTATCCAGGGCAACGACCGCATGCCCTTCCTGAAGCAATCGCGGCACCAGGACTGAGCCGATGTAACCCGCGGCTCCGGTGACTAGGATTTTCATAAGACGACTCCTGTGTTTGTGAAGCTGATAACGTTATTCGTGAAACGCACCACGTGAAGCGTAAATTTTTTGCGCTTCACGCTTCACGAACAACGCTTCACGCAACCTGTGTCCCGCTTCACGTTCGTTTTATACCAGGCATACGTTTCCTCAATCCCCTGCTTTAACTCAACCCGCGGCCGCCAGCCGAGTTTGCGCATGCGGCGGCTGTCTAAAAGCTTTCGCATGGCGCCGTCGGGCTTGCTCGCGTCAAAAATGATTGTTCCCTTAAACCCCACGACCGCCGCGATCATCCCGGCCAATACTTTGACGGCCACATCGCCGCCGGCGCCGGCATTGATCAGGTCCGGACCGTCATACCGTTCCATGAGAAAAACACAGGCCGCGACAAAATCATCAAAAAACAAAAATTCGCGACGGGGTTTTCCGCTCCCCCACAACACAACTTCTTTGTCGTTCCGCTCAACCGCCGCGTGAAATTTCGCGAGGAGCGCTCCCAAAACATGCGCGTTTTTAGGATCCGTATCCGAACCCGGGCCGTAAAGGGTCGCGGGGACCATGGCAATGGCCTTAAAACCATATTGCCGGCGATACGCCTGACACAATTTCACGCCCGCGATTTTAGCCACGGCATACGGCTCGCTCGTCGGCTCCAGGGCGCCGGTTAAGAGCGACTCTTCCCGGATCGGCTGCGCGCTCTCCTTGGGATAAATGCAGGAGCTCGCGATAAAGAGCAGCTTTTTAACGCCGCTCTGATACGCGCTGTGAACGACGTGATTCTGGCTGGCCAGGTTGCTGTAAATGAACTCGGCGGCGTATTTCTGGTTGGCCTCGATCCCTCCGGAACGCGTCGAGGCTAAAAAAACATACTCAGGTCTTTCTTTCGCGAAAAACTTAGCCACGCGGCTCTGATTAAAAACATCCAGCTTGATCCGTGAAGCGGAATGGACGTCGGCGTAACCTTTGCCGAGAAAATGTCCGGCGAGAGCGTGCTCGACAACATCATTGTGCCCGACGATCAAAATCCTGGATTGCTTTTTCATCACTTGCTGTTGTAGAAGTTCCCGTGCTCGATGATCAGTGTTGAACGGTTATCTTCGCGTTCGAGGGCGTATTTATAGGCCGGAAATATCTCTTCGGGTTCGTTGAGTTCAACGACATCGATGGCCGTGAACATCCTGCGGAAGGCCTCGGCGTAATTCCCGACATGCTGATGCCCGGGGTGAACCGGCTCATACGGCCCGGCCGCCACACGGATGATGACCTTTGGGCTCAGCTCGCCGGAACTGATCGCCGGGATTTTATCCAGCATGTTGACCATATCCGAAACGGCGATCAAGAGAAAATTCTGCCGCGGATAAACCGAGATCGGGATATACCCGGCTAACGCCATTCCGATCGTGAACTGCATCTGAAAACTTTCATTGATCGGCATCTCCAGGGTCCGTTCCGGAGAGACATCGCGCAGGGTCTGAAACATAAACGTCCCGGGCCCGGCCACGGTCTGGCCCAAAAAAAAGGTCCGCGGCTGCTGGGCCAGCCATTCCATGGTTCTTTTCAATTCGTCGAAGTATTTCATATCGGATCGTTGACGGCTGATGGTTGGTTGATGGCGGGCCTCATCAAAACTTTATTAATTTTCCAAGTCCCGAGTGAGGGTAACCGTTGATATATTTGAAATAGATAATCTTGGATTCGTATTTGGTGTCTTTAAACCAGGGATCTTCGCAGCCCCAGACCTCGCGGGTCTTGGTCATGACGCTCACACCGTTATCGCAGACAATGAATTTGACGGGCAAATCGAAGTTCACGGCGTACTTAACGGCTTCGTGAAAGACCCCGGTTTCCGCCGACATCTCGCCGCAGAAAATATAGGCGACCCCCGGCTTGCCCTGCCGTTTCAGCGACCAGGCAACCCCCACCGCCGTTCCCATGAGACTCCCCACGATCCCCGAACAGAGCACTTTATATTCAGGGAAGCAGAGCGAAATGCTTTTTCCCTCCACGATGGCCTGCTTGAGGACGTCGCGGGGGACCCCTTTCAGCAACGCCAATTCGTGCGAGTCCCAATAGCCGAAAACATAATCGTCCGGGCCGATACGGTGTTCGCCGAAAATCTCAATGAGCTTCTCTTCCCTCCCGGAGCGCAAATGGACCGGGGCCCGGATAACGCCCGTGGCAAAAATCGCGGCGATTTCCTGTTCAAAACTGATCAAATCGTCTTTCGTCAGGTCAACCATAAGGCAGTATTATAACTTCCTTGGTATTTTATTCAACAATGAATTCAGGGAACATCTGTTTGATGACTTTTGAACCAGGAGATGGTCTTTTGCAGACCTTCCTTGAGTTTGACCTGAGGCCGCCATTTTAACGCCGTCTTGGCCAGCGTGATATCCGGCCGCCGCTGCCTGGGGTCATCGATGGGAAGCGGTTCATGGATGATCTTCCCTTTCGCCCC
>CAYHZK010000080.1:0-9345 GCA_964361085.1 uncultured Planctomycetales bacterium | reverse complement strand
TAAGAATTATGAACTTACAAAACTTAATTAAAAGTTAACCGGACAGTACTGATTAGTCATCTATTAATTAAGCGAAGCATTTTAAACAACTTACAGCACGAACTTAGGAGTCCATGATAAGTTATGACACAAAAAGTAAAGAGAATAACATTTTTGGATGGACTCCGGGGCATTGCGATCTTGGTTGTTGTGCTATTTCACTCCTACGCACGATGGCCACAGATTGTCCCGTATGGAGACCAATATGCCTCAATTCAGATTTTTCGATATGGTTGGCTCGGCGTGTATCTTTTTTTTATGATATCAGGCTTTGTCATTCTTATGACATTGGAGAAAACCACGAATTTTTTTGAATTTCTGTTTCGTCGCTGGCTGAGATTATTCCCGGCAATGTTGATAATCTCAATATTGGTCTTTTTTACAGCAGGATCGATCTTCCCTGAACGACCTGCAGGAGTTCCGGTGTTGCGTGATTTGTTGCCCGGGCTTACCTTTATTGAAGAAGATACCTGGGCAAAGATTTTATATTCTCCACAAGGAGTGCTTGAGGGGGCCTTTTGGAGTTTATTTGTTGAGGTTAAGTTTTATTTGATTTTTGGTATTGTCTATTTTATTTGTGGTGTGAATGCCGCTATCGCAAGCTTGGTATTTTTATTCATGCTTTCTGTTGCAAACGCTCCGTTCGTATGGCGTTTTTCGTCCCACTTCATGGGGTGGTTTGCCGCTGGGGCCTTATTTTACCTATACTTCAAATCTTCAAAGCGGAAATGGTGGATCATGGGTTTAATAATTGCTGTGCTCAGCGCGTTCTTTTTGTCGAAAGGACTCGACGCCAAACTGGCTGCAATCGTTATGATTTTATTCTTCGCGACTGTGATTATGGATAACCGCGCACAATCTGTCCTCAGTTTTAGATTGTTCGTTTTTCTAGGATTTATCAGTTACCCTTTATACCTAATTCACGAAAATATGATGGTGGCATTAATAGTAAAGATAGGACGTTGGATGCCGTGGATGCCAAGTTTTTTTATGCCGGTTATTCCAATAGCCGTTGTTATTGGCATTGCGTATCTTGTGGCGCTATATGCGGAACCGAAGCTAAGAGAAATCATTCGCGGCGTCTTTAATCATAAAAAAGCACAACCTGAGCGTTTGATTCAATAAAATTATGAACCATGCCTAAAGTCAGCGTCATCACGCCCACATACAATTGCAAACCATTCCTCAGCGAGGCGATTGAAAGCGTCCTGGCCCAGACCTTTCAGGATTGGGAACTGATCATCATCGATGACGGTTCGACCGACAATACCAGGGCGGCTATTGAACGTTTTTTCAATGATCCGCGCGTTGTTTATATTTTTCAGGAAAATCGCGGATTAGCCTGCGCCCGCAACAGCGGCTTTAAGGCGGCGAAGGGGGAATACCTCGCCCTTTTGGACGCGGATGACCGATGGAAACCGGAACGTCTGAAAGAAACTGTCGCGGCCCTGGACGCCAACCCTGACGTCGGGCTTGTCCACGCGCATTCCCTGCGGATCACCGAAGACAACAAACCGATTGAAGTGGTCAAACGCGACAACCGTTATCTCTCCGGAAACCTTTTTAAGGCCATCTTTCTCCGGCAGGCGCAGATTTCCTGTCCCACGGCGACGTTCCGCAAAGCGTGCGTCGATACCGTGGGGCTCATGGATGAAAACCTCGCGAGGATGGGGGTTGAGGACCGCGAATACTGGCTGCGCATCGCGCGGCGGTATCCTGTTCTGTTTATCGACAAAGTCCTGGCCTATTACCGCATCCGCCAGAGCAGCATGAGCAAGGATACCTCACAGATGCTCAAGGCCCGGCTTTACGTGATCGACAAATACGCTCCGGAGGGGGAATCGCATCAGGATCTGCGGCGTCTGGCACTCGCCAAGATTTATCGCGATTACGGCGATGAGCTTTTACTGAAGAAACGGCACGCGGAGGCGCGCGTGCAATATGAAAAATCCTTACAATATGGCAGCTTTTCCGTCTTCACTATGGTAAATTTGATCAAGTGCCTTTTAAAAATCTAACGTATGTGCGCTGACCTCCATACAGATTTTCGCCGCTATCTCGGCGACGGGAACCCCGGACTCAAATCCATTTTCTATGCCTGCATGGAACAGGGGGTCTGGGCCCTGACCGTCTACCGCTTCGGCCGCTGGCTGCGGACGTGGTATATCCCGGTTGCCTCGGACATATTACGGTTCGCGGCATTTGTTTTATTCAAACTTGTCGAAATCATAACCGGCATCTCGCTGCCGGCCAGCGCCAGGATCGGGAAGGGGTTTTATATCGGCCATTTCGGCGGCATCATCGTCCACTCCGACGCGGAGCTGGGTGAAAACTGCTCCATCGGCACAGGAGTCATTATAGGGACTCGCGGTGTGGGCAACGTCGGGGTCCCCACAATCGGCAACAACGTTTATATCGGCACGGGCGCAAAAATTTTAGGCAAAATCACAATCGGCGACAATGTCAAAATCGGGGCCAACGCGGTCGTGGTGACGGACATCCCGGCCAACGCGACGGCCGTGGGGATCCCGGCCCGAATCGTATCCGAGGAGTCCGGACCATGATTGGATTACTCAAATCCCAGCTCCCGTTAGTTTTTTATCTGGTTGGTCTTGCCTTCGCGTTTATGGCCGTCTTTGGCCGTCCCAATTACGCCCTTTGGATGCTGGCGTTACTGTATCCTTTGCGCAACGTCACGGACCGGCTGGCGGCGTTTCCGATGGGCGGGGATTTTTTGGATATCCTGACGGTCGCGGTCCTGATCGGCAGCCTGCTTCACCGGAGAACCGCCAAGACGTCGGTGAAGGGGACATCGCCGATCCACGGGATTGCCCTGACTCTGATCTTCTATACCTATTTTTCCCTCTGGGTCGGATACTTTTATCTGGGATATTTTGACCCTTTGAATACGGCGGACCCCAGACTGCAGGACTGCAAGAATTTTATTCTTCTGCCGCTGTTGTATTTCATCACATTCAATACCCTCAAAGACAAAAAAGATATTTTACATCTTTTATACGCCATCCTCGCGGGTATCTTTGTTGTGAATTTTTACACGGGCAAGCAGGTCGTGGATTTTCGCGGGATACAGTCCCGTGTCAAGATCAAAGGGACATTCGTGTTCCTCGGCCCCAACGAGGTGGCGGCCTTTATCAATCAGTACATGATGATCCTGATCGCACTGTTTTTCAGCGTCAAGCAAAAGGTATTAAAAGGCGTCTTGGGGTTTTTGATCTTCAGCAACCTCAACTGCATTATTTTTCTTTTCTCCCGCGCGGCCTATGTCGCGACCTGGCTGGGATTAGTATTTTTCGGCCTCATCCGCAAAAGGATTCTTTTGATTCCCTTAATTGCCATCCTCATCGGCTGGACGGTCTTTCTCCCGCCCGACGTTCAGCAGCGCATCACCATGACCGTGACCGAGTCGGGAGAATTGGAATCGTCGGCTCAAACCCGCATTATTGTCTGGGAACAAAGCTGGGAACTGTTTTTGCAAAATCCGGCCTTCGGCGTCGGCTTTCACGTCTTCCGCGAGCTCGGCAAGGCGGCCGGGGATACCCACAATATTTATTTCAAAATTTTGGTTGAACAAGGGGTCGTCGGGCTCATCATATTTCTCTCGGTGTGCCTTGTTTTTATCAAAGAAGGGTGGAGGCTTTATAAAAACGGAGACGATGAGCTGAGCAAGGCCCTGGGGATCGGGTTTGTGACCTGTGTCATCGTCATGATGGTCAATAATCTTTTCGGCAACCGCTGGATCCATTCTTCGTTGAGCGGGTACCTCTGGATGTTCGCGGCGATCGTGGCCCGGCTGAACACCCTCACGGCGCCCCCGCCCAAAAAACCGAACATGCCGAAATCCCCGGCCCCCTGGAAATAGGCTGTCGTTTTGTGCATAATTAATTAGCAATTTGTGCATAATATTGTGTTGTTTTGTGCATAATTGGGTGATATGCTTTAGAATAAAAAAGGGAAAGCTGTGGAATATATCTCCCGATGGCTGGAAGAACGGATTGCCGAGGTTCTCAAATCACATCCGGTTATCGTTTTGACCGGACCTCGCCAGGTCGGGAAAAGCACGCTTTTGGAAAATGCCGCCTTTTTAAAGGGCTGGCGGTATCTGACGCTGGACGACCCCGACGCGCTGGAACAAGCCCGGGACGACCCTAAAGGATTGCTCTGGGAGGAGAGGCCGACAATCATTGACGAGGCCCAGCGATGCCCGGAGATATTATTGACGATTAAATATCTTGTCGACAAGTCGAGGCAGCAGCGAAAATTCATTTTATCGGGTTCCGGAAATATCGCCCTGCGGAAAACCCCGCGCGAGACGCTGGCTGGCCGGGCGAAGTATCTTCATTTGACCGGATTCAGCTTCCGGGAGCAGCAGGGAGAACTTTCTGACGGGATACTCGATGCGCTTCTTCAGAACAAAAAAATTGCGGAGCGGGACGTTGCGGGGGCGTCGCCTATGGGTGAGACGGCATGGCGGGGAGGACTGCCGGGGATTGTTTTAGCGCCGTCGGAAAAGGCGGCTTTGGAGCGGATGAGCGGTTATGTCGACACCTATGTCCAAAGGGACATTCAGGATATGGTGAAAATCCGGCATCCGCAGAATTTCCGCCGGCTCATGCAGGCCTTGGCCCATGCAACGGGGTGGGAGAGCGTCCAGGAAGAGTTATCCAGCGCCTGCGGAGAAGAACGAAGTAATATCAGCCGTTATATGACTCTCCTGAAGGAGACTCAGTTGCTTTATGAACTCAAAGGCTACACCATCGGCAAAGAGCGGGCTTATAGGCAGTCAAAATATTTTTGGTTTGATTCGGGCGCGGCCTGTTTTTTGGCGGGGATTCACTCGAGCCGTGACCTCAAAAAGCCCAATATTAAGGGAAGATATTTTGAAAATTTTGTGCTGCAGCAGATTGCCGCGTGGGCCTCGCTGCAGATCATTCACCCGGAAATTTTTTATTGGAGGGCCAAGGGCGACGCAGCGGAAGTCGATTTTGTGATCCGTCTGGGGCAGTCGGTGATCGCCGTTGAGGTCAAGTCATCCCATGATGTTTCTTTTGGCGAGACGCGCCCGATGCGAGAATTTCTTAAAACGCACCCCGAAGCCACATGCGGGATGATTGTCTATAACGGTGCCCGGATTTATCCCGTGGGCACCAATATTTATGCCGTGCCGTGGATGGCGTTCTGAGGAGGATATAAAAATCCATCCCCGGAATCAGCTATGACGAGATGAAACAACTACTGAAAACCTTATTTCTCCGCTACAGCCCCGGCTGGCTGCTCTTGTACGCCAAAAAGCGGCACTACTTAAAGACCGTCAAGGCCGCCTCGGAGCTGGAGGAGCCGGACTTGAAGGTCGTAAAATATCTGGTTCGTAAAGGCGAGACTGTCGGCGACATCGGGGCCAATATCGGCGTCTACACCAGGGCCCTTTCGCAGATGGTGGGAACGGAGGGGGAGGTCTTGAGTTTTGAGCCCATCCCGGCGACCTTCGCGATTTTGTCCAACACGGTCAGGCGTTGCGGCCTTGGCAATGTCCGGCTCTTCAATTGCGCCCTGACGGATCAAGAGGTCATGCTGACGATGGAGGTCCCGCGCTACGAATCCGGCGGTGAAAATTATTATGAGGCGAGGATCGTCAGCGGGCAGAAGGTTTCTCCTTACAAGACCTTTTCAATCCCGGGAAAACCGCTGGATGCCCTGACCGCCCCGGCCAAACAACCGGTCACATTCATCAAATGCGACGTGGAAGGCAACGAATTGTCGGTCATCAAGGGGGCTCAACGGCTCATTGAAAAAGACCACCCGGCCTTTCTGATTGAGGTCTGCGCGGACCCGGACCAGCAGAGCACCAGCGCCTTTGAATTGTTTCGCCGGATGCGATCGTACGGATACGAAGCGTATTTTCTCAAGGACGGGATATTCAAAAAAAGAGCGGCGGGCGAAAAAAGCGTCAATTATTTCTTCCTTCAAAAACACCACCTCTCCCGCCTTGACCATACCGAAGAATTTACGATGCGGCAGGAATGACCCGGCGGCATCGTCCGCGCAAAGAACAGCTTGTTTTTTTGTGCATAATATTATGCTGTTTTGTGCATAAATGAGTGGCGTGCAATGGAAAACACCCAAAAAAAACACATCGTTTTCCTCACCGACAACCTCCACGACCCTGACGCGGGCGGAGCCGAACGGAAAATTTATGAGCTGGCCGCTCAATTGAGCAAGGCAGATTTTAAAATATCCATCGCCAGTCTTTACTGCGAAAGTTCGGCGGCGGCGCAATCGATTACGGCGATGGGGTCGGCGCTTTTTGTCTTTCCCGTCAAACGGATTTACGGTCTTTCAGGCTGGATCGAAGGGATAAAATTTTTGCGCTTCTTAAAAGAAGAGCGCGTTGACATCCTGCAGACTTACCATTTCGCCTCCGACATCTGGGGGACCTTTTGGGCGCGCCGGGCGGGCGTTCGAAAGATTATTTCCAACCGACGGGATATGGGATTTTGGCGCGGCCCGCGTCATATTCAAATGTACCGGTTGATAAACCGGTGGGTCGACAAAATTGTCGTCGTATCGCAAGCGGTCAAGGATGTGGTGATGAGAGAAGAAGGTGTGGCCGAAAATAAAATTGACGTGATTTATAACGGAGTCGATCTTTCGGCAACCCCAGACCGTCCGCCGGCCGATCGCGTCAAAGAAATGCTTGGGATCGGCAAAAGCGAACCTGTGATTATGCATGTGGCCAATTTTAAGGAAATCAAAGGGCACAAATTTCTTTTGGAAGCTTTTGCCGGAGTCATAAAAAGATTTCCCGACGCCCGGCTGGTCTTGATCGGTGAAGATGAGCTTCAGGGAACGCTGCAGCGCCGGGCCGGCGAGTTGGGGGTTTTGGAAAAAACCCTTTTTCTGGGAAAGCGAAACGATGTCCGCCGGTTGTTAAGTACCGCCGACATTTGCGTGCTGCCGTCATTGAGTGAAGGGATGTCGAACGCGATTTTAGAATACATGGACGCCGGCAAGCCGGTTGTGGCGACCCGCGTCGGAGGAAATCCCGAAACCGTTGTAGACGGACAGACAGGGATTTTAGTTGAGCCGAAAGACGCAAAAGGGCTGGCCGGCGCGCTGGAGCGCTTGCTAAAAAACACAGATGTGCGACTTGCCATGGGCGACGCCGCCCGCAGGCGGGCCGAAGAAATCTTTGACATCAGAAAAATGTTCCGGCGGTATGAGGAGCTGTTCCGATGTATTTGAGTTGTTTCCCGACGCTCACGCTCAATGCCGTCCGGAGCGGCAAGACAAGCCGTGGCACTCTTTTACCGCCGATCAATGCACCGGCGACCGTTTACTACTACCGCGGAGCCAACGCGGTTTTTAACGCGGTTGTCTCACTGCAAATGAAACCGGAAGACCATATTTTGATGCCGGCTTATCACTGCGGAGTGGAAGTGGAAGCGGTTCTGGCGACGGGGATTCAAGTCCGGTTTTACAACATCATGGGAACTTTGGAAGCGGACCTTGCCGATATCCGGCAAAGGATCGACAAAAACACCAAAGCTATCTTTGTCATCCATTATTTCGGCTTTCCCCAACCCGTTACGGATTTAAAACGCATCTGCGATGAGTACAGCCTCCTTTTGATCGAAGACTGCGCCCATGCCCTCTACAGCCGCTGTGGAGGGACACTATTAGGCAGCGCCGGGGATGTCGGCATTTTTAGTTTTCAAAAAACCCTTCCGGTCCCGGATGGGGGGGCACTGGTTATCAATAACAAAAACTTCACGACATCGCAGGAACGGCAAAAGCCTTCCGCAATGACAACGCTGCGAGGGGTCACGCTTTCGCGGCTGGAGCACATTCATATGTTCCACCCCGGAGTCTACGCCGCGATGGAGCAGGTTTGCGTCAAACCGGCGCGGGCTTTATTTCGGCTGATGAAAAAATCCCGTTGCAAATCATGCGCGGTCACGGCGGCCAATACCCGCGATTTTAAACGAGAACATTCGTCGCTGGGAATATCGGATGTGTCCCTGAAAATCGTCCAGGACGCCGACGCTGACGGCATCGCGAATAAAAGACGCGAGCATTTTCGTTTTTTGGCCGACGCTTTAAAAAACATGGCGTCGACTAAAATGATGTACCGCGATTTGCCCGAAGGCGTCTGCCCTCTGTTTTTCCCCTTGCTGCATCCGGAGCGCGATGATTTGCAAGTCCGTTTGGCGCGGCGGGGCGTCAATACGTTCATTTTCGGCAAAACGCTCCATGCGTCCTTGCCGAAAGGGCGGTTCCCGACGGCGGAGCTGTTCTCGCGGCAAAACATCTGTTTGCCGATTCATCAGGATATGAACAAAAACAAACTGGCATATTTGGTTCAAACTCTTGAGTCAGAACTGGACGAGGTTTCCCGTTCACGATAACATTATGAAAATTCTCCATCTCATCAGCAGCCACGGTTTATTCGGCGCCGAGAACGTGGTGCTCAACCTGAGCGGCGCTTTGAACACCGACGGGATGACCGCGATCGTCGGGGCGATCAACAACACAACCAATCCGCATCTGGAGATCGTCGAACGGGCCCGGGAACTTCACCAGCCGACCTATGTGCTCGACTGCAGCGGACAGATGGATTTTGGCGCCGTGCGGCGCTTGAAAAATTACATCCGGGACAACAACATCCGGATCCTTCACACCCACAATTACAAATCCGACACCTTAGGTGTCCTCGCGGCCAAATGGGCCGGGATACCGATCGTGGCGACGGCCCACGGGTTTACCGGCATCAACCAGAAGGTCAGCCTTTACGAAAAGTGGGACCGCTGGCTGCTGCGGCGGCTGTTTGACACGGTCGTCGTCGTTTCGGACAAAGTCCTGCCGGACATCGCGAAAGAAAAAAAACGCGTCATCGCCAACGGACTGGACCTTGCGAAGTTTGCCAGGGGAGGAACAGGGCGCGCGGCGGCGCGGCGGCGTTTTGGGTTCACCGACGACGAGCTTGTCGTCGCCACCGCCGGACGATTGAGCCGTGAAAAAAATCAGGCCTTATTTGTCGCGGCCGCGGCGGATATGGTAAAACAGTTTTCCAAAATAAAATTCCTGATTGTGGGAAACGGCCCGGAAGAAGACAACCTCCGCCGGCAGGTGAGCGGGGCGGGTCTGGGAAGACACGTTGTTTTCGCCGGCCTCGTCGCCGATATGCCGGCCGTTTATCAGGCGATCGACATTTTTACGCTGACGTCATTAACCGAGGGCGTGCCGTTGACGATTCTGGAGGCCATGGCCGCGGAAGTCCCTGTTGTCGCC
>CAYHZK010000079.1:0-9352 GCA_964361085.1 uncultured Planctomycetales bacterium | reverse complement strand
ATGCCAGGCTCGCGGCCGGCGCCGACAGGAATTTTATTTTTATGCACTGTCTGCCGGCGCATCGGGGGCAGGAAGTCACGGATGACGTGATTGACGGTCCCCATTCCGTGATTTTCGACCAGGCTGAAAACCGTCTGCATGCGCAAAAAGCGATCTTGTTATTTTTGTTAACGAATAAAAAACAGCGGGGTTCTCCATGAAAAAAGTTGTCTTGGCGTATTCCGGCGGGCTTGACACATCCTGCGCGATCAAGTGGCTCCAGGATAAAGGATATGAGGTTATCGCGGTGATTGCCGACGTCGGGCAGGGCGAAAACTTTGAGGCCGTCAAGGAGCGCGCCCTTAAAACCGGCGCCGGCAGGGTTCATGTCCTGAATTTGCAAAAGGAATTTGTCACGGATTACGTTTTTCCGGCGATCAAGGCCAACGCCATTTACGAGAATAAATATCTGCTGGCAACCGCTCTGTCGCGCCCCATCATCGCGAAACATCAGGTCAAGATTGCGCATCAGGAAAAGGCCACGGCCGTCGCCCACGGCTGCACCGGCAAGGGCAACGATCAGGTCCGGTTTGAAACGACGATACGGCTTTTGGACCCCAAGCTGGAGCACATCGCACCGGTTCGGGTCTGGGAATTTAAAACAAGGGAAGAGGAGATTGATTACGCCAAAAAACATAATATCCCCGTCAATGTCACCAAAAAGAGCCCGTACAGCATCGACAAAAATCTCTACGGCCGCAGCATCGAGTGCGGGGTTTTGGAAGACCCCTGGGCCGAGCCGCCGGAAGAAATTTATGATATGACCGTGAGTCCCGAAAAAGCGCCGAACAAGCCGACGTATCTCGAACTGGATTTTGAAAACGGCCTGCCGGTCGCCATTGACGGTGCGGCCTATCTGCCGGTCGAACTCATTCACAAGCTCAATGAAATCGGCGGGGCCAATGCCGTCGGGCGTGTGGACACAATCGAAAACCGCTTGGTCGGCATCAAGTCGCGGGAGATTTACGAAAACCCGGCCGCGATGATCCTGTACATAGCGCACCAGGAGATCGAGTCGCTGGTCCTTGACCGGGAGACGCTTCATTATAAGCAATTGATTTCCCCAAAATACGCTGAGATGATTTATTACGGGCTCTGGGAAACGCCGCTGAAGCACCAGCTCGACGCGTACATCAACAAGACGCAGGAAAACGTCACCGGCACCGTGCGTCTGAAGCTCTATAAGGGAAACTGTACCGTGGTCGGACGCAAGTCCCCTCATTCCCGGTACAAAATGGAGTTGGCGACATACGGCGATAAGGACAAGTTTGACCAAAAGATGGCCGAAGGCTTTTTGAAACTCTGGGCCATGCCGTATGCTTAAAGGCCGTGAAGCGCACCACGCATTTGATCAAATTTAAAGCGTCGTTCGTGAAGCGTGTTTTATCCTTTACATAAAATCATTTCTAATTCGCGCTTCATGCTTCACGTGGCCCGCTTCACGATATAAAGGAATCTATGAAAAGTAAATTATGGGGCGGACGATTCAGCAAGGCGACTCATAAACTCGTCGAGGAGTTTACGAAGTCGATCCACTTCGACCATAAACTGGCCAGATACGACTGCATCGGATCGCTGGCCCATATCGACGTTTTGAAAAAGGCCGGGCTTTTAAGCGCCGGCGAACATAAGGAAATTCAAAAAGTCCTGAACCGTATCCTGCACGAGATTGAAAATGGGACATTCAGGATTGACCGCTCTTTTGAGGACATCCATTCGTATATTCAGCATCTTGTCGAGACAAAGGCCGGGAAGGCGGGGCTCAAACTCCACACCTGCCGGTCGCGCAATGATCAGGTCGCCTTTGACGTCAAACTCTATTGCTTGATCAACCTTCTCGAAACCGATGAGGCCCTGAAAGGCCTGCGGGCTGTTTTGTTGAAATTATCCGGGGAGAATGCCGCTCTTTATATGCCGGGGTATACCCATTTGCAGCACGCCATGCCGGTTTCGGCGGGAGACCATCTGTCGGCTTATGAGCAGATGCTGGAACGCGACTCGCGGCGGCTTAAGCATGCCTCGTTCAATTTTTCCTTGACGATGGGGGCCGGCGCTTTGGCGGGGACACCGATCGACTCTAAAAATTACACGACGTCGGACGTCGACCCCATTTCAAATTCCATCGACGCCGTCAGCGACCGGGATTTTGTGATCGAAATTTTGAGCGCCCTCGCGATCATCGGCATGCATCTCTCGCGGCTGGCCGAGGACATGATCCTCTGGTCCACAAAAGAATTCGATTTTATCGACATCGACGATGCCTTCTGCACCGGCAGTTCCCTCATGCCGCAGAAAAAGAATCCCGACGTTCTTGAACTTGTTCGCGGCTACACCGGCCGGCTTTACGGCAACCTCGTCAATGTCCTGGTCATGATGAAAGGGCTGCCGTTAAGTTACAACCGCGACATGCAGCACGACAAGGAACCGCTCTTCGATTCCTTCGAAATCGTGCAGAAAGAACTGGCCGTCCTGGCCGAACTTTTCAAGAATGTGAGGTTTAAGGAAGAAAATATCAAAAAGCAGCTCCAGGACGAGGCGCTCTACGCGACCGATATTTCAGATCATCTGGTGCAGCAGGGGAGGGTGCCGTTCAAAGAGGCCCACACGATCGTCGGGCAATTGATCCGGCACAAATATAAGACTGGCATTGAACTCAAGGCCATGAGCGACACAGAACTCAAAAAATTTCATAAGTCGCTGAATTCTAGAATTATTAACAAAATCATCGATCCCAAAGCCTCGGTGGAATCCAAAAAGTCCATCCGCCGGACACGAAAGAAAATCTGATATGCACGACTTCAAATTCAAAAGGCAGGAACTGTATTGCGAGGATGTGAAGGTGGCCGACGTCGCCCAGGCCGCCGGGACGCCGTTTTATCTTTACAGCTACAACACCCTCGTTGACCATTTCACCAAGATCCAGCGCGCCTTCGCGAAGATTAACCCCACAATTTGTTTTGCCATGAAGGCCAATGATAACCTCGCGGTCTTGAAAACCCTGGCCGACCAGGGCGCGGGTTTTGACATCGTATCGATGGGGGAGCTCAGAAAGGCCCTCACGATCAAGGCCGACCCGCAGAAAATCGTTTTTGCATCGGTCGGGAAAACTGAAGCAGAGATCGTGTTTGCCCTTACGACCGGCATTCTGTTTTTTAACGTCGAGTCCGTGCCGGAACTCGAAGAGATCAACCGCATCGCCCAAAAAATGGGAAAAGTTGCGCCCGTCGCCCTGCGCATCAACCCGGACGTCGAAGCGGCGACCCATAACTTTATCACGACGGGCACGTTGAAAAATAAATTCGGCATCGACCTCAAGTCCACGCACCAACTTTTGAAGTCGCGCAAAAAATATCCCAACATCCTGATCAACGGCCTGCACATTCACATCGGTTCTCAGATCGTGACGAGCGCGCCGTTCATCAAGGCCGTCAAAAAGGTCATCGGGTTTATCGCAGCCTTGCGCGCGGAAGGGATTGGGCTTGAATACCTCGACATCGGCGGGGGCCTCGGGATCATTTACAAAGACGAAAAACCCCAGACCGCCCAGAACTTCGCTGATGCCGTGCTGCCGTATCTGGAGCAAACCGGCCTTAAGATCGTCATGGAGCCGGGGCGGTTCATCGTGGGCAATGCGGGAATTTTTGTCACAAAGGTTTTGTATCTCAAGGATAACGGTTTCAAAAAATTCCTGATCGTCGACGGAGGGATGAACGACCTGATCCGGCCTTCTCTTTATAATGCCTACCACGAGATTGTCCCGGTCAAGAAATCCCGGGGCAAACCCGTCACCGTCGATGTCGTGGGGCCCATTTGCGAGAGCGGAGACTTTTTCGGCAAAGAGCGCGTCCTGCCGGCTCTTAAGAAAGGCGATCTCCTGGCCGTCATGAGCGCCGGCGCGTATGGCTACGTCATGTCGAGCAATTACAATGTCCGCTGCCGCGTGCCGGAAATTTTAGTTAAGGGAAAAGAATTCGCCGTGACCAAAGAACGAGAAACTTATGAAGACTTGATGCGGGGGGAGAGTATTCCGGAATTCCTAAATATCTCGTGAATCGTCGTTCGTGAAGCGTGAAGCGAAAAATATGAAAAGAATAGTCCATTTCACTAAAATGGCCGGCGCGGGGAATGATTTTATCCTCATTGAAGCGCTCAAAGGTCTCGATTATAAAAAGTTGACCCTTAAAATCTGCGACCGCACCAATGGAATCGGCGCCGACGGGGTTTTGGTTTTGGATAAATCGAGCAAGGCTGATTACCGCATGCGGATTATCAACGCCGATGGCTCGGAGGCGGAGATGTGCGGCAATGGCGCCCGGTGCATCGCCGCGTATATCGTCCGGCATAAAAAACTGGCAAAAAAAATGTTTTCGATCGAAACCCTGGCCGGCATCATTTCAGGTGAGGCTAAGGGTGAAACCGCAACCGTGCGCTTGAGCGACCCCCGGGATTATCGGCCCAATATCCCCTTAATTGTCAATAAGAGAAAAATTCAGGCGCATTATATCGATACCGGCGTGCCGCACACCATCATTTATGTGCAGGGTCTTGACGGCATACCCGTCAATGAGATCGGCCCGTCGATCCGCCGCCATGAGGCGTTCGCTCCGAGGGGAACGAACGTGAATTTTGTCGAGCAGGTCGGGGACAATCTTGTGGCGGTCCGCACCTTTGAGCGCGGGGTCGAAGGCGAGACCAAGGCCTGCGGCACCGGGAGTGTCGCGGCGGGGCTGGTGTCCTATTTGCAATTCCATCCCGAGGTGATCCAGCAGAACCGGAAGAAAGCCCGGATGAATGTTTTGACCAAAAGCGGCGAGACCCTGCGCGTGACATTTGACATCGCAGACGGCAAACTCACCAATGTCTGGCTGAAAGGGAGCGCACGGTTTATTGCTGAAGGGGAGTATTTTATTTAAACGTAGTTCGTATTTGGGACTGTTGCAAAATGGCCAGATGCAAGGCATCGACGAGTGAGCGCGGAGACGTCCTCGTCGGACGTCTAAAGAAGCGAACGAGGAGATAACGCCGCAGATGGCCGTTTTGCAACAGTCCCTATTTCGGAAAAGATTGCGACGACTCTGATGCGCAATACGTGATACGAATTACGAGATACGCAAAAGGAGAACGATAAAAATGTTCAGTGGATCGATCGTGGCGATCGCGACGCCGTTTAAGAACGGCAAGGTTGATGAAGCGACTTTACGCAATCTCGTTGAGTTCCAGATCAAAAACGGGACCAATGGCATCGTTCCTTGCGGGACGACCGGCGAATCTCCGACCCTTTCGACGGAAGAACATGAGCATGTGATCGACATCTGTATCCAGGCGGCGAAAAGGCGTGTTCCCATCATCGCGGGCACAGGATCCAACTCAACCGCCGAGGCCGTAGCTCTCACAAAACACGCGGCAAAAGCCGGCGCCAACGGTGTTTTGCAAGTCAGCCCTTACTACAATAAGCCGACACAGGAAGGACTTTACCGCCATTTCAAGGCCGTGTCCGAGGCTGCAAGCATCCCGGTCATCCTTTACAATATCGCCGGCCGGACCGCCGTCAATATCGAACCGGCCACGATCGCCCGCCTGGCCCAGGACTGCAAAAATATCGTCGGGGTCAAAGAGGCCTCGGGCTCGATTGATCAGATGCAAACGATCAAACGCCTCTGCCCGAAAGATTTTGTCTTGCTCTCCGGCGACGACGCCCTGCTCTTGCCGGTTTTGAGCATCGGGGGCGCGGGTGTCATTTCGGTCGCGGCCAACATCGTCCCGGACGACATCATCGCCTTGATCTCGGCTTTCAACGCCGGGGAAATTCAGGAGGCGCAAAGAATTCACTATCGGCTGCTTCCCTTAATAAGGGCGTTGTTTTTGGAAACAAACCCCATCCCGGTCAAAGTCGCGATGGGAATGCTGGGACTCTGCTCGCCGGAACTGCGTCTGCCGCTTTGCGAAATGTCGGCGAACAATGAAGAACAGCTCAAAAAAGCACTCGTCGAATACGGACTTTTAAAAAAATAACCAGCAGGAGCAGACATGATTTGTCTCGCCGTGAGTGGTTGCCAGGGCCGGATGGGCCAGCGCATCACACAGTTGGCCTTGGCCGATCAAGATTTTAAAATCGTAACGCTGCTGGAACGTCCCGATCATCCCGGGGCTCATGCCGCAATCGGAGGCGTTCATGTCAGCTCGACGGTTGACGCGCTCAAGGGCGCGGATGTCCTTATCGAATTCACGACCCCCGAAGCCACCCTGACCCATGCGGCGGCCTGCGTCAAACACGGTGTCAAGATGGTCATCGGCACAACCGGCCTCAATCACGAGCAAAAGGCGGAAATCAAAAAAGCGTCCGCCGGGATTCCGATTGTCTTTTCGTCCAACATGTCGGTGGGCGTGAATATCTTTTTAAAGCTCGCTCAGATGCTCGCGGAAAAGACTCCGTCACCCTATACCGTCAAAATCATCGAGGCCCATCACATCCACAAAAAAGACGCGCCTTCCGGCACCGCCAAGACGATCGCCGAAGTGATCGAAAGCGCCTCAAGCAAGAAGGTTCAGGATATCCAGGCGATCCGCGAAGGCGAGATCATCGGCGACCATAAAGTCATTTTTGAAAGCCCCGATGACACAATTATTATCGACCACCACGCCAAAAACCGCGACATCTTCGCCAAGGGAGCGCTGGTGGCGGCGAAATTCCTGGAAAATAAGAAATCCGGCTTATACACCATGCAGGATGTGCTGGGATTAAACTAAAAGCCCAATCAAGGAGCTTTGAAAATGACCGTTGCTGCATCTTCCGCCATCGAATTTTCAGACCGTTTGAAAGAATTGCCGCCCTATCTTTTCCTCGAGATCGACAAGGCCAAACGCAAGGCCAGGTCCGAGGGGAGAGACATCATTGATCTTGGGATCGGGGATCCCGATTTGCCCACACCCCGGCACATCATCGAGGCCATGAAAAAAGCCGTCGAGGATCCGGCCAATCATCATTACGCGCTTGACGCCGGCCTGCCGCAATTGCGCAACGAGATCGGCGCGTGGTTTTTAAAACGGTTCAGCGTCGCCTTGGACCCCAATATCGAAATTTATCCGCTCATCGGTTCCAAAGAAGGCCTGGCGCATATGCCGCTGGGGATCGTCAATCCCAAAGACAAGGTCATCCTCACCGATCCCGCATATCCGGCCTATCGCGCTTCGGTTATTTTTGCCGGCGGGAAAATCACCGGCATCCCGCTTAAGGAAGGTTCGGATTTTTTGCCCGACCTTAAGAAACTCGCCGAAATCAAGGACGCCAAGGTCATGTTCGTCAATTATCCGAATAATCCGACTTCGGCTACGGCGACGCGGGAGTTTTATGCCGAGCTGGTGAGCATCGCCCGCGAGAAAGGCATCATCCTCATCTCCGACATGGCTTACTCGGAAATTTATTATGACAACCAAAAACCCATGAGCATCCTCGAGATCGACGGCGCCAAAGATATTGCGATTGAATTCCATTCCTTTTCCAAAACCTACAACATGACCGGCTGGCGGATCGGCTGGGCCTGCGGCAATCCGAAACTCATCGCGGCCCTGGCCAAGGTCAAATCCAATTTTGATTCCGGCGTCTTTCAGGCGATCCAGATCGCGGCCATCACCGCCCTCAAAACCGACGAACGGGAATTGGACGACCTGCGGGCCGTCTACGAGGAGCGCCGCGACTGCATGATCAACGGGCTGCGCAGCGTGGGGTGGAAGATCACGCCGCCGAAGGCCGCGTTTTATGTTTGGGCGAGAATTCCGAAGGGCTTCAAAGATTCCATGGAAACCGCCGCCGCTTTTCTGGAAAGGGCCAACATCGTCGCAACACCCGGCGTCGGATTCGGCGCCGCCGGGGAAGGGTTCATCCGCATGACCTTGACCATGCCCAAAGAACGTTTGACCGAGGCCGTGGAGCGGCTTGGAAAAATTTTATAAACGTGAAGTGTTGTTCGTGAAGCATGAAACTGAAAAATTTCTGAGGGGGCAGACGATCTACCTTGCGCTGGGGTCCAACATGGGCGACCGAAAAAGGAATATCGACCTTGCTCTCCGTAAGTTAGAGGGCATCGGAGTCAAGATCGAAAAGATTTCCTCCCTCATCGAAACGGATCCTGCCGGCGGCCCGCCGCAGGGCAAATATCTCAATGCGGTCTTACGCGCCACAACGGAATTGTCTCCCGAAAAACTTCTCATCAAAACAAAAGTCATCGAGCAAAAATTGGGCCGCACCCCAACCGTCCGCAACGGCCCTCGTCCGATCGACATTGATATCCTCTTGTACGACGACATCGCGCTTTCAACCCCGGAACTGACCATCCCGCACCCGCGCATGCGCGAAAGGGATTTTGTCATGAACCCTTTAAGCGAAATCGCCCCGGGCGTTGCCCGAGCCCTCTTATGCGGATCCTGACGACCATTGCCAGGACCCGCCGGGTCCTCAACGAATATCGCCGCGAAAAGAAAACAATTGGTTTTGTCCCGACGATGGGCGCGTTGCATGAGGGACATCTTTCCTTGCTGCGAAAATGCAAAAAACAAAATGATATCTGCGTTGTGAGCATTTTTGTCAACCCCGCCCAGTTCGGGCCGCGGGAAGATTTTGCCAAATACCCTCGGGACAAAAAAAAAGACGTTTTGTTGGCAAAGAAAGAAAATGTTGATATAATTTTTTATCCGTCGGAAAAAGAAATTTATCCGACGGGCTATTTGACACATATCGAAGTCGCCGGGCTGAGCGAAACGTTATGCGGCCGTTCGCGGCCGGGACACTTTCGCGGGGTCACGACCGTCGTCGGGAAATTGCTCAACATCATGACTCCGGATCGGTTGTATTTGGGACAGAAAGACGCCCAGCAGTGCGTGATCATCAGGAAAATGATCTCGGACTTGAACTTCCCGGCGGCCGTCGTGATCTGTCCCACTGTGAGGGAGCCCGACGGGCTGGCCATGAGTTCGCGCAACCAGTATTTGTCGGAGAGAGAACGGCGGGAGGCGACGGTCCTTGACCGGTCTTTGACGCTGGCCCGGGACCGGATCGCCGGCGGGGAGCGGGACGCGGCGAAAATCCGGCATCTGATCGAGCAAAACATCCGTTCGCAAAGTCAGGGGCATATCGATTATGTGGCATGCGTCGCGGTTGATTCCTTGCAACCGTTGCAGATTCTTGACGGCGAAGTTTTAGTAGCGCTGGCGGTCCGGTGGGGAAGGACAAGGCTCATCGACAACATCATTGTGAAGATCGTAAAGAATGGGACGTTCAAAGAAAAAGTTGCGGATCGGGATTCTCGGATGCGGCGCG
>CAYHZK010000078.1:0-9446 GCA_964361085.1 uncultured Planctomycetales bacterium | reverse complement strand
GACCGATCAGTTCCGTTTTGCCTTTGGCTCCCGTACAGAGTGTGGTGAATTTTTTGGTGCAGTGGTCGGGGACAGACGAAGGAGCCGGGATCAAGGATTATTTGGTCTTCGTCAGCGAGGATGGCGGCGCCTTTACACCCTGGCTTGAGAAGACAACAGACACCGCGGCCTATTTTCTGGGCGAGGCGGGAAAGACTTACAGTTTTTACAGCATCGCGCGCGATGAGACGGGGAATGTTGAGGCGATGCCGCCGTTGAGCGATGCCACGACACGCGTGGTCTTAAACAGCCCGCCAGAGGCGGTCAATGACAGCTATGTCACCGACGAAGATGTGCCTTTGACAATTTTGCCTGATGCGGGTGTTCTCGAGAATGACGCTGATCCTGAGAGCGACAGTCTCACGGCCATCATCGTCAATGGCGCCTCTCACGGTCAGCTCACGTTCAACAGCGACGGCTCTTTCACCTACACACCTCACGCCGGATTTTTCGGAACGGATTCCTTCAGCTACAAAGCGAACGACGGTGAGTTTGATTCAGGAGAGGCGATGGTCACACTGACGGTCAATCCAGTCAATGACGCGCCGGTCGCGCATGCGGGAGTAGATCAGACAATCGCCTGCGCTGATCCCTCGGGGACCAATGTCGTTCTCGACGGCTCGGCGTCATCTGATATCGAGAATGATCCCTTGACTTACCTCTGGACATGGCCCTTGCCGCAGGGGGAAGGAACGGCCGCGGGAATTAACCCAACTGTTGCATTCCCCATCGGTCAAACGCCGGTTTCTTTGGTTGTCAATGACGGGAATCTCAATTCGGCGGCGGATGTGGTGGACGTTGTTGTCCCCGTTAATGTCGCGGGGTTTCAGAGTCCTTTGACGAGTTTGGCACCGGAGGGGAGTGAAATCATCCTGCCCGACAAGGCCTTTAAACAAGGGAGCACGCTCCCCTTAAAACTTCAATTGTTGTGTGGAAGTGCCGTGTTGGCAGACACTGATGTGAATCCGCCGAGGATTATTTCCATCATCCGCGCAGGGGAGGCGGTAGACCTCCAGACCATTGACCCCGATGCGGGGCAGGCGAATGACAATGGATACCTTTTTCGATATGCTGATTCGCAGTGGATTTATAATTTAAGCACGAAAAATCTCAGTGTAGGGACGTATTCGATTGCAATTGAAATGCCGGATGGAAGACAATTTGTGGGAGGTTTTGTTTTGCGATGATGGGGGTAAGAAAGAATAAAATAGGAAATATAATCGGCTGGGTTCTCTTGATTGGGCTGCTGGGGTTTGTAGCCTTGTACATGAGGTTGTCTCTCACCCAATATGGTTTCAAAGGGAGCATCCAAAGGGCAATACCTAAGAAATGGAATGGAGTTTATAAAAAATATTATAAAAACGGCAATTTAGAACTAGAAACAAATTATCGTTGGGGGAGACCAAATGGCCTAGAGAAGGGATATTATGAAGATGGGAGTTTAAGCAAGGTAACGGAGTATAAAAATGGGAAAGCGCAAGTTTTAAAACAATATTATCCCACAGGTGAACTTATGACTGAGACTTTTTGTAACGAAGAAGGTAAGGCGCATGGTCTTGCTAGCGGATATTATAAAGATGGAAAGCTCCAAGATGAAACCAAATATATAAATGGCAAATGGAAAGAAATTCGGGAATATTATAAAAATGGCAATCTAAAATTGGAAAAGTTTAGTCAAAATAGATGGCAAAAAAAATATGATGAACAAGGGAATTTAATTTTCGAAGGCAAGTTTTAAACATGCGTATTCGATTACGATAGAAATGCCGGACGGGAGACGATTCGTAATATATCAATGACGGGAATCTCAATTCGGCGGCGGATGTGGTGGACGTTGTTGTCCCCGTTAATGTCGCGGGGTTTCAGAGTCCTTTGACGAGTTTGGCACCGGAGGGGAGTGAAATCATCCTGCCCGACAAGGCCTTTAAACAAGGGAGCACGCTCCCCTTAAAACTTCAATTGTTGTGTGGAAGTGCCGTGTTGGCAGACACTGATGTGAATCCGCCGAGGATTATTTCCATCATCCGCGCAGGGGAGGCGGTAGACCTCCAGACCATTGACCCCGATGCGGGGCAGGCGAATGACAATGGATACCTTTTTCGATATGCTGATTCGCAGTGGATTTATAATTTAAGCACGAAAAATCTCAGTGTAGGGACGTATTCGATTGCAATTGAAATGCCGGATGGAAGACAATTTGTGGGAGGTTTTGTTTTGCGATGATGGGGGTAAGAAAGAATAAAATAGGAAATATAATCGGCTGGGTTCTCTTGATTGGGCTGCTGGGGTTTGTAGCCTTGTACATGAGGTTGTCTCTCACCCAATATGGTTTCAAAGGGAGCATCCAAAGGGCAATACCTAAGAAATGGAATGGGGTCTATAAAGAATACTATGAGAATGGGACGTTAAAACTGGAAACAGAATACCGGTTTGGTCGAGAGCATGGAATTCAGAAACAGTATTACGAAGACGGAAGTTTAAGCGAAATTGTAGAGTATAAAAACGGCATACCGATTAGTGGTAAAAGGTATTATGGGACAGGTGAATTGTTATCAGTTTTAAGTTTTAAAGATGGTAAAGCCGACGGTGTTATTAAACGGTACTATAAAGACGGGACATTAAGAGGGGAAATAATAATGGAAAAAGGCAAATGGAAAGAAATTCGGGAATATTATGAAAATGGTAATATGAAATTTGAGAAGTCCAGTGCGAAAAGGTGGCGGAAAGAATATGATGCCCAGGGGAATTTGGTTTTCGAAGGGGAACTTTAAAGAATCATGCCGGAAGGGAGTGCAATCATCCTGCCGGACAAGGCCTTTAAACAGGGGAGCACTTTACCGTTGAAACTGCAAATTTTGTGCGGGAATTTAACGTTGACGGATATCAATGTTAACCCGCCGAAAATTATTTCGATCGTCCGGGAAGGTTGAGAGTTTCAAGGCCGGGTATATTAACCACAATGGTGAATTTGCGATAGAGCCCAAATATTCATCGGTTCATGATTTTCACAATGGCGTAGCAAGAGTAGTTCCTAAAGCCGGCCAGCACATTTATATCAATAAGCAAGGAGAGGAAGTTCCTAATCCTTATAAGAGCCGGAAATAATTCAGCGACTGATTTTCATCCTGTCAACGCCGATGCAAGGCCGGCGAATGACAGTGGGTATTTTTTCCGGTATTCCGATGGCCAGTGGATTTATAACGAAAGGAGCTCATGGTCGATCCTATTAAAGCCTATCTCAAAGATGTTCGCAACATCCCGCTGTTGACGGCGGAAGAAGAAGTCGAACTGTCCAGACGCGTGCGCAAGGGCGATAAAGAAGCCCGGCATAAGATGATCCGTTCAAACCTGCGGCTGGTGATCAGCATCGCCAAACGGTATGTTAATCTGGGTGTGCCCTTGAGCGATCTCATTGAGGAAGGCAATATCGGGCTGATGAAAAGTGTCGAGAAATTTGATCCTGAAAGGGGTTTTCGTTTTTCGACCTACGCGGCCTGGTGGATCAAGCAGGGGATTTCGCGCGCCATCATCGATCAGGGGAAGATGATTCGCGTGCCTGTCTACATGAATGAAGAGATCCTCCGCTATAAAAAGGCTTACGAGGAATTGACGCACAAGCTCAAACGCAAACCGCGCGTGGGCGAGGTCGCCAAAAAACTTCAAATCGCCGTCGGGAAGGTGAGGGATCTTGAAAAATCGATCGCCAAGATGTCCAGCCTCGATGCGCCCATCGGCGACGACGGCGACAGTCAGGTCAAGGATATCATCGAAGACCAGAGCATCGCGAGCCCTGACGAGCATCTGGAATTGTTTTTCAACCGCGAGCGCGCCAACAGTTTTTTGGAGATGTTGAATGAGCGGGAGCGCAAAATCATGGATATGCGTTTTGGATTGACCGACGGAGAGACGCACACGTTATCCGACATTGCCAAGGTGCTGGGGGTGTCCCGGGAACGCGTCCGCCAGCTGGAAGCCGCCACGATCAAAAAAATCCGGCAACTGATCAAACAACAGCACAACAGCTAAATGCCCATGATCCGTCTCAGAAAACGAAAAAAGACTTTTGTCCTCGTCATCCCCGCCTTTGAGGACATCTTCAACGCCTTTTATGCCGGGGAGATCATCAAGGGGGCGAGTCTCGCCGCCAGCCGTCTTAAGATCGACATCCTCATTCATATTGTCGACCGTTTCGACCATCGCGGCTGGCTGGACGCGACCCTCCTGGACCGCCGGTATATCGACGGGATCATCTTCGGCGACATCGACAACGACACCAACGTCGTCAAAAAAGCGATCACCCGCGGCATTCCGACCATCGTCCTCAACAATCAGCTCGAGGAACCGATCAATTGCATCGCGATCGATAACCGCAAGGCGACCCACGACATCATCCGTCATTTTATAAAGCTGGGACACAAAAATATCGCGACCATTGCCGGTGATCTCTCCACACAGGCGGGGAAAGTGCGTCTTGAGGGATTTCATGAAGCCTTGAAAGAAGCGGGGATGACCGCGCCGAAAAGTTATGTGACTCAAGGGGATTTCCTGCGCACGCCGGCGCGCGCGGCGGCGATCCGTTTGCTCAAATTGAAAGAGCGGCCCACCGCGATCTTTGCCGCCTCCGACGTGATGGCGCTCGAACTCATCGACGTGGCCAAGGCCAACACGATCAGCATTCCCGAAGATCTTTCGATCGTCGGGTTTGACGACAATCCCCTCAACGTCAACAGTTCCGTCCGGTTAACCACCGTGTTGCAGCCTTTGATGGAGATGGGGCGGCTCGGTGTCGAACATTTGAAACAAATCAGCATGGCCCAGGCGGCCCTGCCGGTCAAGGTGATGCTGCCGGCGAAACTGGTCACCCGCGCCTCGACGGGCCCATGCCCTGAACAAAAACCCGTACCCGTGACCCCGTCAACCGAGGAGTAGCCGATATGAGAAAACCCAAAACGCTGCGCGCCGCCGATCTTAAAAAATGCATTCGCGATATCCCGGATTTTCCAAAACCCGGGATTATCTTTAAGGACATCACGACCCTTTTGAAAGATACGGCGGCCTTCAAGACGACGATCGACCTTCTGACCAAAAAATTCAAAGATCAGAAAATCACCAAGGTCGTGGCCGTTGAGTCGCGCGGATTTATTTTTGGAACCGTCCTGGCTTATAAACTGGGCGCGGGATTTGTTCCGGTCCGAAAGAAGGGCAAGCTCCCTTATAAAACCAAGAGCGTCAGTTACCAGTTGGAATACGGCACCGACTCTCTGGAAATCCACGAGGACGCCCTGACGCCCAGGGACCGGGTCCTGATCGTCGATGATCTCCTGGCGACGGGCGGAACGGTCGAAGCGGTCGCGACACTGGTCAAGGAATTCAAAGCCAAGATCGTGGGTGTCGCCTTCCTCATCGAGTTGACATTCTTGAAAGGAAAAGACCGCTTAAAAGATTTGCCTTACTATGCCATTATCGAATATTGATGCGACGATATTTTATCCCTGCGGTTTGTTTTGTCGTTTTCATCGTCTTTCTGGTTTACCGCCCCGCCCTTAACAACGGTTTTGTCAATTGGGATGACGACGTTCATCTTTTGGAAAACCCTTTTGTCCAGGGGCTTGATCCGCAGCACCTGCGCGACATCTTCACCACAACCGTCAACAAAATTTACCTTCCGCTGACCTCGTTGTCATTCGCGGTCGAATATCACGTTGTGGGGGACCGTCCGTTTTTGTATCATTTCACCAATGTGGCGCTGCATGCCGCGGTGACGGCGATGGCGGTTTTCTTTTGTCTGCGTCTGGGGCTCTCTCTCGCCGGGAGTGTCGTTGCGGCACTCCTCTTTGGCCTGCATCCGATGCATGTGGAGTCGGTCGCCTGGGTGACGGAACGCAAGGATGTCCTTTATTCCTTTTTTTACCTGGGGGCACTCCTATGTTACTGCGGGTATCTTAAAAATCCGAAAGGGGGGTTTCTTTTTTTAACATTTGTCCTGGGGTTCCTGAGCGTTCTGGCCAAGCCGATGGCCATGAGCCTGCCGCTGGTTTTGGCGGTCCTGGACTGGTATTTTAAGCGCCGGCTCTCGGCGGGGAGTCTTATTGAAAAAGCGGCCCTGGGGCTTTTATTCCTGCCGGTCGTGTGGATGACGTACAGCCTGCAGATGCGGCATATCCATTTCGAATTTCCACAATCTTTATTGATGGGGGTATGGACGTTTACTTTTTCCCTGCAAAAATTCCTCTGGCCGGATTATTTTGTCCTGCTGTATCAGGTGCCCAAACCCGTCTCCCTGATTCAGCCGGCTTATTTGCAGGCGGTCGCGGTTTTTATTGTCCTTGTCCTGGGGATGATGGTCTTTCGCCGCCGCCGGGTCTTTTACTTTTCCATTCTGTTTTACGCGGCGTCTGTTTTTTTTCTGGTCCGCTTCGATCAGGCCGCCGATGCCAATATGGTGGCCGATCGCTTTATGTATCTGCCAAGCTTAGGGGTCTGCGCTCTCCTCGGGCGGATTTTTGAAAAATTCTTTTTATCGCTCTCCGGGCATCGTCATCTTCAGGGGATGCTGGCCGGCCTTCTCGCGCTGGGATATGCCGGGCTCGCGTTTAAAACCACGGAACAGATCGGTGTCTGGCGAAGCGGTGTTTCCCTGTGGAGCCATCAGCTTCAGAAGCAGGGGACCGTTGCCACGGCGTTGATTTACAACAAATTGGCCGAGGCCACTGTGGCGGAGGATGCTTTTCAGCGGATTCTTGATCATCCGCCCGGGGGGAAAGAATGGCCCGGGGACCTTTCTGCAGAGCAGATGGACATGGTTAACAAGGTTATAACTCTTTATGAATCCGCGTTGAGGATCAAGCCCGACTATGCCACGGCTTACCGGAATTTAGGCTCGCTTTATCTGGAGGCGGGGGATTGGGGTCGCGCGGAAGAGTATCTGAGTCAGGCGGTTTCCTTTGATCCAAAAGATTTTGAGGCGTTCTTTCAACTCGGGCAATTGAGGCTCCGGCAGGGGCGGAGGGCCGAGGCCGCCGTCGCCTTTCAGCAGGCCGTGAACATCAATCTCGATAACCGGCGTTTGATTCGCCGGATTGAAAAAATTCTAGCCTCGTCGGATGAGAGGCCATAATCCCATTGACAGGGTGTTGGTTTGATGGTTTAATTGAATTCCAAAACTTTCCCGCCGTAATTTTTTATGCGCCTATAGCTCAGATGGATAGAGCGCGGCTCTCCTAAGGCCGGCGTGGGTGGTTCGAATCCACCTAGGCGCATTTTGAGATTTTTCTTCCAAAAGACTCTTCGAGAAATAAATTTTGCAATCCGGTGAAATAAAAGATTTTTTTGTTGTTTGGGAAATGATCGGATGTTAACATTGCCAATCATAGGTGAGGTTAAGGAGCCGGAAATTTTTTTATAGAGCAGCGGAATGATAAGACAACAGATTCATAGAATCAGATCGCTCGTAATCATTTTTTTACTCTTGTGTCCGTCCCGCGGATTCGGTGAAGGTGCGGCAGAGGTAGCCAATAAATTTTGTCCCGTTCTTATCAATGAGTTGGCTGATCCGGATATTTTTGTTGAATATAAAGGGCGTAAGGTCAACCTGTGCCGTCAGAAGTGCAAGAAGCTCTTTCTTGAAGATCCCGAAAGCTATGTTCAGAATTTGCCCGCCGTTAACGCGCCTTCTCAAGAGCAGCCGCTGTCTTCTCCACCCATCGCCTCTCCGGCGAAGCCTGTCGTTGCGCCTCTTGTCAAATTTCTTGGCCATTTTCATCCGCTGGCGGTTCATTTTCCCATTGCCTTGATTATCGCCGCCGGCTTAGCCGAGATCCTCCGGATCGTGATGAAACAGGAGTCCTGGGCAAAGACCTCGCAGTTTTGTGTCATCCTGGGAGCTCTGGGCGCGGCTGCCGCCGCCGGCCTGGGATGGCTGGCGGCCTTATCCCAGGACTATCAGGGCGAGTATCTCACGATTCTGAATCGACATCGCTGGGGAGGAATCGCCGTCGCGATTGGTTCTTTCCTGACTGCGGTCTGGTCGTTTTCTGGCTTCGGGAACAATGAGGCTGCGCGCCGGAAGATCTACCGTGCGCTGCTGGCCGTCAGCGCTGCCCTGGTCATGGCGACGGGATTTTTTGGGGGTCAGTTGGTTTATGGAATCAATCATTTTTGAGGCGGGATTTTCTCAACGTTTTTAGGGGAAGGGTAGAAAGAGCAAATACTCTAAAGTACTAAAGGAGAAAAATGATGAGATCTTCGATCGCGACTTTACTGATTTTGTCGTTGTTTATTATTGGGCTTCCGGCAGTCTGTGGCGCGATCCCCTTAAGTGTCCCTGATGAAAGTACAGTTGAGTATCCCGATGATGAGCCGCCCAGCCAGGAGGAGATTGAATTGGGGAAAATGCTGTTTTTCGACAACCGGCTTTCGATCAATATGTCACAGTCCTGTGCGACCTGTCATAATCCGGATCTGGGCTTTGGCGACGGAATGAAAGTCAGTATCGGCGCTAAGGGAGAGAAGACAGGCCGCAACGCCCCGCATATCTATAATCTGGCGTGGAACCATGTGTTTTTCTGGGATGGACGCGCCGCCTCTCTGGAAGATCAGGCCGTGGGGCCGATTGTTTCCGGGGCGGAAATGAATATGCCGCTGGAGGTCCTTGTTGCCCGTTTAAAGACGGTGCCGGAATATATCGCCAAGTTTGAGGCCTTGTACGGCAAGGACAGCATTACAGAGAAGAATATCGCCAGGGCCATCACCGCTTTTGAACGGACCGTCGTCGTTAAAAACACTCCATTCGACAAATATCTTCGAGGGGATCAAGACGCTTTAGGGCCGGAGGCCAAACGCGGGTTGGCCTTGTTTGAAGGAAAGGCTAACTGCATCAAATGTCATGACGGACCTCATTTGACGGACAGCAGTTTTCATAATATCGGCGTTCAAGCCGAAGACGCGGGACGCAGCAAAATTCTGGAAGGGCCGGGGATGAATCGAGCCTTTAAAACGCCGGGGCTTCGTAATGTCATTTTAACCGCTCCTTATATGCACGACGGGTCGCTGGCCACGCTCGACGATGTCGTCCGTTTTTATAACAGAGGGGGCGACCATAAGGAGGGTCTTGATCCCTTGATTCAACCGTTGAACCTCACCGAGCGGGAAATCTCTGATCTGTTGGCTTTCCTGGGAGCGTTAACGGAGCCGCTGGAGATTGTTCGCCCCTCGTTGCCGACGGGTGGTGATATGACCATTCCGCAGGAGCAGCCGCCTGTGAAAGAATAGATTTTTGTATGGTTAAGGACAATAAAAGATGGGACTGTTGCAAAATGTCCAGATGCAAGGCATCGACGAGTGAGCGCGGAGGCGTCCTCGTCGGACGTCGCACAAGCGAACGAGGAGGTAACGCCGCAGATGGGCGT
>CAYHZK010000077.1:0-9448 GCA_964361085.1 uncultured Planctomycetales bacterium | reverse complement strand
GTGTCGCTAGTGAGGCATGATATCGGAGTTCGGCAAAAAATTGCAGGTCGTGATCGTCGAGGATCATCCTTTGGACCGTAAAATCCTGCTCAGCATGTTGAGCAGCTCCCCAATCGGCGAGTTTGAAACCCGGGCCGCCGCGTCCCTGAGCCTCGCGTTCGAGGAAATCATGCAGCACCGTTTCGACGTGGTCATTCTGGACCTGAACCTCGAGGACAGCCGCGGGATCGACACGCTGCAGAAATTTCACCGCAAATTTCCGCATCTTCCCGTTGTCATCAATACGGGGTCTTATCAAGACGATCTGGGACTTCAGGCCATCAAAAAAGGAGCGCAGGATTATCTTGTCAAGGGGACATACAAATCCTACATGCTCGTCAAATCCCTTTACTATGCCGTGGAGCGCAAGAAGGCGGAAGAAGAATTGAAAACCGCTTACACGCATCTGAAAGAGACTCAAATTCAGTTGATCCAGGCGGAAAAGATGAATGTGGTCGGCGGCCTGGCCAGCGGAATCGCGCACGAAGTCAAGAACCCTCTGGCGACGATCATCTATGGCGTCGAATATCTGGGCACCAAACTCGGCCATCACGATGATCAGATCAATCTCACTCTGGAATCCATTAAGGAAGCGGCGCGGACCGCGGACGATATCATCAAGGGGCTGCTGGACTTTGCAAGCCTGTCCCTGCTCAAAAAAACCCCCGAAAATCTCAATGACGTTATTGCCCGGTCCCTGCCTTTAGTCAGGCTGCAATGCGACCGTAACGGCATCGAAGTCAAAAAAGCCCTGGAGCCGCAGTTGCCCCTTATTAAAATTGATAAAAACCGGATTGAGCAGGTTATTGTCAACGTGATTTTAAACGCCCTGCAGGCGATGAAAGACGGGGGGACGCTGACGATCAAGACCGCGGCAAAGGAGTTCTCGCGCCAGGACAACGGCTGGATGGACCGCCGCAGTAAACCTTTCCGGAGCGGGGATCACGTGGTGATTCTTGACATTGAAGACACCGGCCCCGGAATCAAGGAAGCGCACCTTGTCAAAATCTTTGACCCGTTTTTTACGACCCGGCGGGCTTCCGGCGGGGTGGGGCTGGGGTTGGCCATCGCCCGCACGATCATGAATAATCATGGGGGACATATCCGGATCATGAACTGTGAATCCGGAGGGGCAAGAGCGAGGTTGATTTTCAGGGTATAAGTGAAACCGTCCGGGAGGGATCGATGTCCAAGAAAAAAATTTTAGTCGTGGATGACGAGGTGAGGTTCACCCAGATGATCAAGCTGAACCTGGAGGCCGGCGGGAAATACGATGTCAAAATCGAAAATAACGCCGCCCAGGCGGTGAAGGACGCGCTCGAGATGAAACCGGATTTGTTTTTGGTGGATGTGATGATGTCGGAAACGGAAGGCCCCGACGTTGTCTGCCAGCTGCGGGAACATGATATTCTCAAAAAAATTCCTGTCATCTTTTTGACCGCCACCGTGACGAAGGAAGAGGTGGAGGCTCAGCAAGGACGCATCGGCGGCCATGCCTTTCTGGCGAAGCCGGGGAGCGTTGACGATCTCATTTTTTGCATCGAGCAGCATCTTGCCAATGCGCGATAAAGAAGTTCTTCCAGTCCTCGCCCCGCGCAGAAAGCCTTCTTGAATTCGATTCTCCGCGATGATATAATCTCCCTGCTTCAAACGAATAACGAGCGTCCATCGAATTCCCACATCTTGAAATCGTTTTCATGGCCATTTTAAAATTCTTTGCGGGTTTTGTTTTCTGGCTGGCCTTCCTCAGCGTTCCCGTCTCCTCCCTTCACGCGCAAGACGAACGGTATCTGGCCAATTATCATCACGAGTTTGGGCTCAAGCTTTATCACGACGGAAAACTGGCCGCGGCCGCGGACCGTTTTGTTCGCGCTTTGCTTTTGGATCCCGCCCAGGACGCCGCCAAAGGGCAACTGCAAAAACTGAGCGGGGACAGCCGGTTTGGCGACCCTCTGCTGCGACTGCGGGTTCTCCGGTTTTTGGACAGTGTCGAATACCGGCGTTTTTTAGAAAGCAGAAAAAAAGGTCTGCAGGCCACGACCCGTTCGCTGATTGATTTTATCCGCCAAAACGATGCCGCGGGACAGTTCATTGCCGAGATCGACACGATCCAAATCCGGTTCGAAAAAAATTCGAACGCCCCAAAGGCGTCCGGCGCCGTTCGCTGGATTGAGCAAAGCGGCCTGCTTGATCTTAAGGCCGTCAACACATCCTTTGAAGAGGATCGCGATAACTTGATCAAGGAGATCGACGAGGCCGAGCAAATCCACCGGCAGCTGAAAGCGGTGAAGAGCAAGGTCATGGAGGGACTCGTGGTGACGCGCAAAAAGGCCGTGGCCGGTCAGTGGGAGTCTGAACTTGGCAAAGTCAAAACGCAGCTGGCGGAAAAAGACAATTTGCTGGTTGTTCATCGCAACAATATCGAGTATTTTAAAAATGAATTGGCGCTCATGCGGGAGAGCTTTAATGCCCTGCAGGAGAAATTAAAAAATACGGATGAAAAGGTTGTCGAGCTGACGAAAGAGCTGGCCCGGATGTCGCTTGAGCTGTTTGAAAAAAACAGGCTGCTCGTGGATAAAGAAAGCCGCGCGGCCGGCCTGGAGCAGGAATTGGCGGATGCCCAGGAGCGGCTCATCCTTGTTCAGCGGCTGATTCAGGAGAAAGATGAGCAGATCGGCGTGATGGAGCAGAGGGTGATTGAAATTGCGCGAGGGCGGGGCGACGGCGGGATGGCGGATCTGAAGCTCAGCATGAAGGATCTGAAAACCGAGGTCGACGCGAATCTGGAGACGAATCGCCAGAAGATCGAATCCTTAGAACAGCAATTGACCGATCTTCACCAAAAATATTCCGTCCTGACCGAGCAGGTCAAGGCCAGGGATACCGAGATTGCCCGGATGAAGGACATCATCAATGACAAGGACAGCCGGATCTCCGATCTGACCCGCATTTTTTCTTCAAAAGACGCAAAACTCGTCGAGCTTAATGGGATCATCGATATTTATCGGAGCAAGTTGAAGGCTTTAAAATCGCAACATCCGCAACCGAAGGCCCCCGGTATCCGCGAGGATCAAACGGGCAAAGACCGGGGTTCTGCGTTACAGCAGCGCGAAGCTGTGTCTGTTCCCGATCTCAATCCGTGGTCAACGCGTGAAGTCCTGGATCGAACCCGTTCCAGCATTGAATCTTTTTCGGGAGACCCGGGCGGGCAACCTTAGAGATCAAGACCATTCCACAATCTGTGAGGCTATCATGAAAAAAACGCTGTTGAGGGTTTTAGGGTTGTTTTTGATTCACGGGATGATCGTCCTGTCGTGGGGATCCGCGGCATGGGCCAATCAACTGCGCGACGCGGTCGTTAAGGTCTTTGTTACCGTCAATCATATGGATTACTTCCGGCCGTGGCAATCGGTGGGGACCCAGCCGTTGTCGGGCTCGGGGTGTATTCTTGAGGGGAACAGGATTATGACCAATGCTCACGTGGTCGATGATGCCACGTTCATCCAGGTTCGCAAGGAATCGGATCCGCGCAAATTCACCGCCAAAGTCGAGGCCGTCGGGCATGACTGCGATCTGGCGATTTTGAGTGTCAGCGATCCGGAGTTTTTTGAGGGCACGACCGCCGTTGAGATTGGAACACTTCCCAGCCTTCAGGACACCGTCAGCGTGATCGGTTTTCCGGAGGGGGGAGACAAGATTTCCATTACGGAAGGCGTTGTTTCGCGGATTGAAATTGTGCCGTATTCCCAAAGTTCCAAAAAACTTTTAGCCGTGCAAATCGACGCGGCGATCAATCCGGGCAACAGCGGCGGTCCGGTTTTTCAGGACGGAAAGCTTGTCGGGATTGCCATGCAGGGGATCACGATGAGCCAGAATATCGGATATATGATCCCAACCCCGATCCTCAATCATTTCCTGGATGATCTGACGGACGAACGATATGACGGGTTCCCGACCCTGGGGATTGACCCGAGGGAAACCGAAAATAAAACCCTGCGGGAATATTACAAGGTTCCTGACGCCGAGGGCGGGGTTCTCGTCACGCGCACGCTCCCGTTTTCTCCCGCGCATAACGTGATTCATGAGGGGGACGTGATCGTTGCCATCGAGGACACTCCCATCGGGGTGGACGGCACATTTGAATTTCGTCCCCACGAACGCCTGACGCTGTCCCATCTGATCAGCAGCAAGCACGTCGGCGACACCATCATGGTCAAACTCATCCGCGGCGGACAGGTCAGGACGGAAAAAATCAAATTGACGCCGTTTACGAATCTGGTTCCGTATCCGAACAGTTTTCAAAAACCGCCGTACTATATCTACGGCGGCCTGGTCTTCAGCGTTTTGAGCGCTGACCTGCTGAAGTCCTGGGGACAGAACTGGTGGGAGAGGGCGCCGATCGGTTTTTTAAACTATCTCTTAGGCAACGGCAGCCTGAATTCCAAAGAGAAAAAAGAGATTGTCGTTCTCCTGGATGTTTTGCCGGACGATATCAATGTGGGCTATTTTGAGCACAATCACGTTATCATCGAGCGGGTCAACGGCCGGGAATTCACGTCGTTCGGGGATTTTGTCAAACTGGTCGAGACCAACACGTCAAAATATTGTATCTTTGAAACCGAACAAAAAATTCCTCTGGTCATTGATACGACCAATATCAATCAGGTGACCCGTTCTATTCTGGAACGCAACAGCATCCCGGCCCAGTATTCGGAAGACGTTAAAAAGTGGCTTGGCAAATAAATACCTGATGCAGCGCCGGTTGCGTCCCTGCCAAAAATCTTCTATACACCCGCGCCGTCATTACGTTATAATAAGCCGTCGGGTGAGGGCTTATGATGAAAAATCTTTTTTTCGCGGCGAGTCTTGCGGTTTTATTTTCTTTTCGTCCTCTGGATGCCCAGGGCGCTGTTGTTTTGAGCGTTTCTCCCGCCGAGGGCGGCAGCAGCCTCCGGTTTTGCCGCGGCGACCTGACGTTAGGGATCACAAAAGAGGTCAGAGTCCGGATCACGGCAACCGAAAATGTCCAATATCAGGTTTTTCAAAGCCTCATTGAACCCTTGACAAGCGAGCGGGGCATCACAATCAATCGACCGGTTTTAGCGGCGAGCATTGTCCCCGGCACCAATGGTTCCGGAACCGTCTATCTCCAGGACTTTGAACGCGTCGGATTTTCCGAACAGTTGGTCTATACCTCGGCTCCAGGCGGGTTGAGCGACGCCTTCACGATTGTTTACCGGGTCAATGCCGAAGACTTGGCGGACGACGGCAGCTTTTCCGGAAAACTTTTATATGTCCTGCGCCCCATCGGCAGCGGGTCGCCGTCGGAAAGTGTCATCACGGTTTTTATCGAATCGTCCGGACAGCTCCATGTCGAGACAGAGGCTTCTGTGGGAACGGACAGCGTCCGCCTTGATTCCCAGGCGCCCCGGCAGCCAACTGCGTTTAAAATTTCTTTCTCAGGGAATGGCGGGGACCAGATCAGGATCTATCAGGAGGTCTTGAGGATGCCCGCGAACGAAGTGAACCGGGAATTGGAGCCGGGCGTCGTCAAATTTTCAATCTCCGGCGGAGCGGAAGGCGACAGCGGTTATCAGAGTGAATCGGATTTGTCCCGCAACCGGGTTCTTGTTTATCAATCCGAATCCGGGCGGGACACGGTCAGCATGAATTATCGCCTGGATGCGGATCACCCCGCGCCGCCGGCTGGACGTTATCAGGGGTTGGTGCGTTATACCCTGGAGACCGACCGCGTGCGCAAGGATTTCGACGTTGATCTCGATATCGACATCGCCCCGGTTTTTGAAATCGCCATGGAATTTCCGTCGGGGAAGGTTGATTTCCCCAACCTGCTTCCGGGGGCGGACGCGCAAATCCGCGAGGTCCGCGTCAAAGTCCGGAGCAACCTCGGCAAGCCCTATGTCGTCAGCCAGAACTTCGGCGACCTTTTGACCAATGAAAAAGGGCAGCCCCTGGCCAAAGAGCACTTCATGGTCAAACAGGAGTTGAGCCCGGAGACGCGCGGCAAGGTGTCCGCGACCGAATTTGTTCCGGTTGCCGCCGGGGATTCGCCGCTGTTTTATTCCGACGCGCAAGGTTCGCCGGCGGACTTCCGGGTCTTTTATCGTCTCGCTCCTTACCCTGAAATGCAGCCTGGGGATTACCGGACATCTGTCCTGTATTCGTTAAATGAGATGTGATGGTTCAACGCGCAGAAAGGAGGTCAAAGGACAAAAACGCTGCTGATTGTAAAATTACGGAGTGAACGTCACGAAAAAAATTTGCGATGGAGGTGGACGATGAAAAAAATACTTTTGGTAACCGCAATAGTTCTTTTAGGATTCGGATCGATGGCCTCGGCTCAATCCGTCGGCACCTTTCCGATCACCGCGACGATTCCGTCGGCGACGACAGTTGCATTCATTGTGTCGCAGGTGACGCCCGGAACCGTGCCAGTTTTTACCCCCCAGGCGGGTCTCAATCTGAATTTCAACACGGCCGGATCGGGGATGCAGTATGACGCGGTTAATGGCATTTGGGTGGGGAGCCGGTTTTTTGCGATCGATCTGTCCCCCCGCGACGCCGCCAACAATCCGGCCCCGGCGAATTACGGCAGCATCACGTTTGCCTACGGGAGCAATGTCGTGCCCGCGGGGCAGCCCTCGACAAAAGGATTGAACGTCAAGGCGACCATCACTGCGGTGAGGGTTGAGGGAGCAACGGGAAGCCAGACGGAGACGCCGGTCATCACGTCCCGCAATATCGGCGGGACGCTGCCGAGTTTAACCAATGCCGATGTGACCGGAGGATTTTTAAGGGTCTATGTCGGATTGGCGACGGGAGAGTCGGTTGGAGGCGTTCCTGTCGCTCCCGGTTCGGAACCGTTCACCAACGGCGATAAACCCGGGACCTATACCGGAACGTTAACCATCACGGCAACGTTGATTTAACATGATCCATTCACCGATCACACCAGTGCTGAACACAGGGGGCAGGGCCGTCAGCCTTGCCCTCGTTGTTTTTTTTCTTTTGCTGCAACCGGCGTCGGCGCAGATCATGATTGAGCAAGGAAAAGTGATCCATAAGGTTTCGCCGGGCGAAACCGTCGTGAATACTCTCAACGTCCACAACACCTCAAAGACCGAGACCCTGCGCCTGAAGGCCTATTGGAATGATTTTATGTACGTCGAGCCCTATGACGGGACGAAGGAATTTACGCCTGCCGGCACCAGCGAATACTCCTGCGGTTCATGGGTCAGCTTTTCTCCCCAGGAATTCACCATGGAACCTCTATCGTCGAAAAAAATCAGTTATTCGGTCCAGTCTCCCGCCACCGCGCGGGGGGGATATTACGGGGTTTTGTTTTTGGAGGAAGGGGGAGGCAAGACTCAAGGGTACGTGGCGGTCAACATCGTGACACGTGTGGGCGCGTTGTTTTTTATTGAAACCGATAACCGCAAAAAGGCCGCCAGGATCGAAAATCTGCGGCCGGCGGGCCCCGCGTCCGTGCAGGGCGAATATGCCAATGAGGGGGATGTTATTTCAATCCCCGACGGCATTTATTACATTCTGGACGGCGGAGGGCTCGTGGCGGACCGGGGGACGGTCAAAAAATTCTACCTGCCTCCCGCAAAAAAGGTCTCCTTTGACGTCCCCTTCAGCAGCGAGCTGAAACCCGGACAATACACCATGGTCCTGACGTTTGACTTAGGCGACGGGGACAGCGTTGTCAAGGAAATGGATTTCAGCAAGTCCCGGGACGCGACAATCAGGATTTTGAAAACACGGGATTAGAAACTCCCGAAATTTTAAATAAAAGGCGGTGAAAAACTTCGTTAACAGTGCTCAAAATAAGCCTCTTCCTGAGCATCTTTGAAGTGTAGTGAATGGCAAAAAAGGCGATTTCCCTCACACTGATCCTATTGCATCTTGCCGTAGGGATACAGCCCGTCCACGGCGAATATGAGCGAACGTATTTTCACTATTATCAGCTGGCGGTCTCGGCTTTCAATTGTGAAAATTATGATGAGGCCCTTTTCTTTTTAAAAACCGCGCACGCGATCGATCCGGAGCAAAAAAAACCCCTCCAGTTCATCAATCTGATCAAACGGATCAAAGAAAACCGTATGACCGCCGCTTCTCCCGAAGTCGCGGGGATTCAGCGATCCTTTCAGAAGGAAGAAAAAAGAGTCGTTAAGACACACCGCCCGGATTTTCTATTACAGCAATCTCCGCCTCCCAAGAAACGAAAACCTCCCCTGAAATTCCTCGCCTTCCCTACGCCGCGAAAAATGCCGGCGGAAACGATTGTGCCGTCCGAATCTCGCCGCATTGCCGCGGTTTCTCCGGCGGATTCGACAGAGCCTCCGGGAGAACCCATCGCGGAGATTTTTCGGCGCGAAGAAAGCCGTCGGGAGTTTGAGCCGTCCGCCCCGCCTCCGATGCTTCACTTTCGCAAGGAGGAGGTTGTGGAGCTTGATGAGGCGCTGCGGGCCCTGCAGCCCAACACAACGGTCGAAATTGAGATCGGGAAATCCATCATCCTGCGCGGCCGCAATATCACAAGGGCCCTGGCGGTCAACGAGGGGCTTATCGAAACAGCAAGGATCAACAAAGATCAGCTGACGGTGAAGGCGATCCGTCGGGGATCGACATTCCTTCATGTCTGGGATGACCGCGGACGGTGGACGTTTCATGTCAAGTGCGTTTATCCCTTTGAGTCGGAGCAGCGCGAGGTCGACGCGACCCGGGGGATGGAGTACGCGCGGCCGTTTTCGGTGGCGTACAGCAATCACTGGAGTTCCTATTACCGGGGGCCGGATGCCCCGGGCCTGGCGCGGCGGAATTTGACTTTCACCCAATGGGCCGGGGTTTTTGGTGAAACTCCTTACGGCGCCGTTGATGCCTCGGCGCACTCTTTCAAATTTGATGAGTACACCGAGATCGTCGGGCAGACCATCGGCTTGACGGACGCGCACATCGGGCCGTTTCGCGATTTTAGTATCCGGGGGTACGACGCGCGAAAAAATTTTTCGGAATTGACGCTGCCCAGCCGGTACTTCCGGGGCGTTCTGATCGACGCCTACGCCTTCCGCCGCAATCTTGCCTATTCTTATTTTAAAGGCCAGGACGAGTCCACGACGTTCTTTTTTCCCGCGTCGGGAAGTTCCCGGATCCAAAAGGCGTTCCTGGAGGGGCTGCGATTGACGGTGTTCCCGGACGAGACCCCGCAGTATTCCCTGAATGTCGTTCAGGGGTATGGGCGCGGGAGGCGCGACAATCTCAAGGACAAGGTTTTTTCCGTCGAGACACGGCAGCGGCTCCGTGATGTCAATCTGAACGGCGAGCTGGCGCATGACGAGGATGTTTACGCGTTTCTGGGCCGGTCGGGATTGAAGAAAGACAATTA
>CAYHZK010000076.1:0-9582 GCA_964361085.1 uncultured Planctomycetales bacterium | reverse complement strand
TGCCTTGCATCTGGACATTTTGCAACAGTCCCACTTTTGTTGTCCCCGGCGCCGGGAAAAGCCACCGTCCCGTAATGAACGGAAAAACTTTTGAACCGTGACGGGCACAGCCCTTTTTTCGTGACAAAGATTTTGTCGGCGATCCTCACCGCCTGCGATCCGCTCAGACGGACAATCCCAATCCCTCCCGGCCCTAAGGCTGTCGCGATGGCGGCGATTGTGTCATCTGTTCCGTGATTTCGATTCATCAAAATATCTCCTGGCCTCGGCAACCACAAAAAGCGATCCGGTCACCACGATGGCATCATCCGGCCGCGCCGTTTTCAAGCCATGCTCGACCGCGTCTAAAACCGCGGCGATTTGAGTCCCCCCGTCTTCGGCCTTCCAGTGATACGCCCGCGGATGCCGGGATTGCGTCAAAATGAACTCTTGGGCAATGGCGGATAAATTCTCAATGATTCCCTTCTTTTCTTTATCGTCGGACATCCCCAGAATGACGACAGCTTTTTTTTGAGGAAAGACGTCCTGAAACGTTTCTGCAAGCGTCTGACATGATGCGGGATTGTGTGCGCCGTCCAGAATCACGCGCGGATTTTCATGGACCTTTTCAAACCGGCCCGGCCAGAATGTTGCCGCAATCCCTCCCCGAACCGCCTCTCGTCGAATATTGAAACCAAACAGAGAAAGGGCTTCACAAAGACCGACGGCCATCGCCGCATTTGTGACCTGATGCCGGCCTAACAGAGAACTCGTCAGATCATATTCTGCCCTTTGACTCGAAACAACAAAGTCCTGCCCATCAGTTCCGACGCGCACCGGCCGGCACTGGATATCCTTCCCGAGGATCACGGGCCTGGCTCCGGCCTCCCGGCACCGTTGTTCAATCACAGCCTTGGCTTCGCCGGGTTGCGGCGCTATGACCGCAATCACCGGAGATCCATCTTTTCGAGGTTTGATAATCGCGGCCTTTTCTTGAGCGATGGCCGCCAGGTTATTCCCCAGTTGCTGCATGTGCTCCAGACTGATCGGCGTGATCGCGCAGGCCAAGGGCTCGACGACATTGGTGGCATCAAGCCGCCCGCCCAATCCGGTTTCCAAAACCGCAACATCGACCTTTTTTTCCTCGAAATAACAGAATGCCAGGATTGTGAGCACTTCAAAATACGTCAGCGCCCCCCATTGGAGATGATGGCGCGAGGCCTCCAGCCGCGGCTTGATTTCTTCAAGGAGGCTGCAAAATTCTTCTTCGCTGATGCAGTCCGGGAAGAGATCATAATGCGTGCCCCGGGCAGGAACACTTTCTAAAACCCTGATTCTCTCCCTCAGGTCATAAAGATGCGGCGAGGTGTACAATCCGACCCTATATCCCGCGGCCTTCAGAATATGAGCCGTGAAGGCGCACGTCGATCCTTTCCCTTTGCTGCCGGCGACGTGGATACACTTTAAATTTTTATGCGGAGATCCTAACGCGGCGAGCGCCTGCTCGACACGGGTGAGATTAAACCGTTCCGGGACACAGGCCTTCAGGTTGAGTTCGTGATTGATGTACGACGAGAGATACAGCTCGGCTTCCGGAAAATTCATGGAGGGATTTCCGCTCGAAACGGATGAACTCATCAGTGACGGGTCGTCTTTTAATGCTTAAAATGGCGCAGGCCCGTCATGACCATGGCGATCTTGGCGCGATCGGCGGCCTTAATGACATCGTCGTCGGCAATCGAACCGCCACTCTGAATGATCGCCTTGATCCCGGCCCTGGCCGCGACCGTGATATTATCCGTTTTCGGCAAAAAAGCCTCGGAGACAAGCAAAGATCCTTTGGCCTGTTTTCCGGCCTTTTTGATGGCGGTCATCGTGCTTTCCACGCGGCTGGTCTGGCCGCAGCCGATGCCGACGGTCTTTTGTCCTTTGACCAGAATCACGGCGTTGGAACGGACGTGCTTGACGACCTTCCACCCGAACAACAGCGAGGCCGTTTGCGCCTTCGTGGGCTTTTGTTTGGTCGCCACTCTCAATTCATTCGGATCAAGATTCTTATTGTCCTTTTCCTGCAGCAAGAGCCCGCCGGTGATCGCGCGAAAATCCCACGGCTCCGCGGCCATCTCTTTAAGATCCAATTCGATGAGCCGGAGATTTTTCTTCTCGGTCAAAATCTTAAGCGCGCCGGCCTCATACCCCGGGGCGATCACGCATTCCATAAATCCGCTCTTTAAAATGAGTGCTGCGGTCTTCGCGTCAACCTCTTTGTTCAGGCCGATGATCCCGCCAAAAGCCGAAAGCGGATCACAACTTAAGGCCGCGCGATAGGCCTTAGGCAACGTTGTATCCTGGGCAACGCCCGTCGGATTATTGTGCTTGATCACGACGGCCGCCGGCTCGCTGAATTCCCGGACAATGTCCACCGCGGCCTGCAGATCGACGAGATTATTGAAAGACAATTCCTTGCCGTTAAGCTGCTTGATTTTCGAAAACCCTTTCGGGTCGTCACAGGCGCCGTAAAGCGCGGCCCGCTGATGCGGATTTTCGCCGTAACGCAGATCCTTGAGTTTGGAAAACCGCAAGATGAGTTCTTTGGGAAATGCCGGGAAATCCCCTCCCTTAAGGCGGTTATTTAAAAATTCATAGATGACACTATCGTACTGGGATGTGTGCTGAAAGACCTCGATGGCCATATTCACAAGGACCGCGTCGGACAAAAGGCCGCTGTTGGTATCAAGCTCTTTGAGGATTTCCGGATAACGCTTGGGATTACAGATGACCGCGACACTCTTAAAATTCTTTGCGGCCGAACGCAGCATCGCCGGCCCCCCGATATCGATATTTTCCAACGCCTCCTCAAGCGAAATGTTCTTTTTCTGCACGGCCCGCTCGAAAGGATAAAGGTTGACGACAACCATGTCGATCAAGCCGATCTGATGTTTTTGCAGCTGCTCCATGTGCTCGGGGTTGTCGCGCAATGCCAAAAGCGCGCCGTGCACGGCCGGATGCAGCGTCTTAAGACGACCGTCGAGAATCTCCGGAAATCCGGTCACCTGAGAAATTTCCTGAACCGGGATCTCCGCCGCTTTAAGAAGCCGGGCGGTGCCTCCGGTTGAGATGATTTCAACGCCAAGGGCGTTAAGCCCGCGGGCAAAATCGAGAAGCCCGGCCTTGTCGGAAACACTGATTAACGCTCGCTTGACCTTGATCATAAATATGTTTTCTCTGGAGAGATTAAGAAACGGAAGGTTTAGCCATCAACCCTTCTGAATCAGGGCGATGATCTCCTCAACAAAACGTGGCAAGTCTTCCGGCTTGCGGGACGTGACGAGATTTTTGTCAACAACGACTTCGCGGTCGAGATAGATGCCGCCGGCCGCGATCAAGTCATCCTTAATCGCGGAAAAACAGGTCACGTGATTTCCCTTCGCGATGCCTGCCGACACAAGGAGCCAGCCCCCATGACAAATCGCCGCCACAACGCGCCCGTCGACATAAAGCCTTTTCACAAAATTGACGATACGCTCATACCGGCGCAGGATATCCGGGGCATATCCGCCGGGGATGATCACGCCGTCAAAATCCCGCACCTTGATATTCTGAATCGCCGCGTCAACCGTTGCCGGGTAACCTTCTTTGCTGTGATACACGTCTTTACTGCCCGTCCCGACCAGAGTGACTTTAATCCCGGCCTCACGCAGTCGCAGAAAAGGATACCAGACCTCAAGGACCTGATAAAGATCCTCAACCAGAATTGCGATGTGAGGAATCGATTTTGCCATAATGTCTTTTGGAGGAATACCGCTTAATAACTGCTCTTCTTGCGTCGCTTGCGCTCGGAGGGCTTTGAATAGTAACGGCGCTCTTTGATCTCGACTAAGAAACCTTCTTTTTGGCACTGCTTCTTGAAGATGCGCATGGCCTTTTCAAACCCGCTTTTGTCATTGATTTTGACTTCAACCATTGTGTGTTTTCACCCGCCTTTTCTAGGGAAATCCCTCTTTTCGGGGACTGACGTTATCGTCATTTTTTATTTGAGCAGCTGTATTATATTATAGTTTTATAAATTGTAAAGCTGTCTATCGCATTCTCCATCAAACCGCCCCCGCGCCCTCTTCGCCGGTGCGAATCCGATAGAGTTTATCGAGGTTTAAAACAGCGATCTTTCCATCCCCCGTAACGCCGGTTTTTGAATTCTGGCGGATCATCTCGACGATCTTATCCACCTGAAATTCATCGGCATAAATCTCGATCTTAACCTTCTCGCGCAACCCGTTGCGGTGGTGACCAAACCCCTTGGCTTCCGTGACGGTCATCCCGCCGATCCCGGATTTTTCCAAAACCTGATAAATATCGGCAAACTTTTCCTTGCGCACAATGGCTTCGATCTTCTTCACAAAGGACCTCCTTAAATTGCGGCGCTATCATAACACAGGGAAAATTGACCGTCAAATTGGAATCTTGGGCGACACTTCGCAACCACGCACTGACGCCGAGGTTCCTAAAAAAAGGCCGTCCACTGATGCACTCAGAGGACGGCCGACGATCAAAAAGCCATAAAATAGGCGAAGATCAATTAGGGATCAAAATAAACATATTGCTCTCCGGCATAGTTGCGAAGAACCGTTTTGCCTTTCTCTTGCGAAACGACGTAACTCGGGGCCACGGGGATCTTCCCGCCGCCGCCCGGGGCGTCCACCACAAACGTCGGAACCGCGTAACCGGTCGTATGCCCCCGCAGATGTTCCATGATGTTGATCCCCGTCGCAATGGGAGTGCGAAAATGCCTGGAGCCGACGATCGGGTCGCATTGATAGATGTAATACGGCCTCACCCGGATTTTCAAAAGCTCATGCATGAGTTTTTTCATCGTCGCAGGGGTGTCGTTGATGCCCTTGAGCAACACCGTCTGGCTTCCCATCGGAATCCCGTGATCCGCGATGAGGTTGCAGGCGTACTTGACGCGGTCGGTGATCTCCGACGGATGGTTGAAATGAATGCTCATCCAGACAGGGCTGTATTTCTTGAGCATCCGCACCATGTCCAGCGTGACGCGCTGCGGCAGCGTCACCGGGATTCGCGAGCCGATGCGCACAAACTCGACATGAGGAATCGCCTTGACGTTCTTGATGATAAATTCCAGGAGATTATCGCCTAAGGTCAGCGGGTCGCCGCCCGAGATGAGGACATCGCGGATTTTTTTGTTGGAACGGATGTAGTTGAACGCCTTTTCATACGTGGCCGTGCTCAGTGTCCGATGGCCGTCCCCGACCATGCGCGAACGGGTGCAGTAACGGCAATACATGGCGCACATCTCATTGACCAAAAACAAAACCCGGTCGGGGTAGCGGTGAACAAGCCCATGGACCGGAGAATTTTTCTCTTCCCCGCACGGATCCGTCATTTCCTCCTGAGAGACTTTAAGCTCATCCGCCTGCGGCACGCTCTGCAACCGGATCGGACAATGATGATCGTCGGGATCAATCAGGCTTGCGAAATAGGGGGGAATGGACATCGTCAGTTTGCTGCCGATGCCGTCGATCCCTTTCGTCTCTTTGGGGGTCAGATGAACGATCTTCTGCAACTCTTCTTTGGCGCGAATACGGTTTCGAATCTGCCAGCGCCAGTCTTCCCAATCGGCGGGAGTCGCCCCTTTATAAAGGCCCAAAATCTCCTCTTCCCGATCCGTCAAAGGGATTCTCGGCTTAACCGAAACTTTTTCAGCCGCATGAACATCTTTTGTGAGCGTTTCGATTGGATTCATTCTCGATCCCCCCTGGCCCCTGACAACCGTCGCCGTTATGCCGTCGGGGAGACCGCGTGAGCGCTCTGCGGTCTTTTGCCGGGCATCCCGTAACGTTTCAGGGCCAGATTGATAATTTGGTTGATAGTATCCTCAAAGGTGGAGCCGATCACCTTTGGGAAAAGGTGAAAAACGTCTTTGCGGTCCAAAGACGGCAAGGGATTGATTTCCAGGACATAAGGATTGCCCTGTTCATCCACTCGAAAATCCACGCGACCGTAATCCCGGCATCCGACGGCTTGGTAAGCCCGGACCGCCGCATCCTGAATCTTTTTTGTCAGCTCCGGAGAAATCTTCGCCGGGCAGACATAACGAACATCTTCCGACTGGGTCAACGCGAAGGTGTAAAAATGATCCCCCAGCTCTGTCTTCCCTTTAATACTGACCTGGACGACCGGCATGGCTTCGGGATTCCCGTTTCCGATCACCGCCACCGTGAACTCGGTCCCCGCGACAAACTCCTCGACAAGGGCCGGCTGGTTGTATTGGCGGGTGATGATGTCGACCTGTCGCCTCAGTCCCTCATCATCCTCAACCCGCGACTGATCGGTGAGTCCCTTGGAGGTCCCTTCCCAGGCGGTTTTGACAATGAGCGGAAATTTCAGGTGGTTCCGGTTTTCCAATTGCCTGACGTCGTTGGCCATAAAATACTGCGGGGTCGGAATGCCGTCGGCGATAAAACATTTTTTGGCCATGATCTTGTCGAGGGTGATCCCCATCGTCAACGCGTCGGAGCCGGTGTAAGGAATGCCATAAAGATCCAGCACAATCGGGACCTGGGATTCGCGATTCCGGCCGCCGAGCCCTTCGGCAAGATTAAAAATCAGATCGACATCAAGCTTATCAACGCAGGCCAAAAGATTTTGCACATGACCGATTTTCTGAACCTCATGCCCCAGGGATTCCATCACACGGGCGAGGTCATTGATGGTTTCCGGCTTGTCAAATTCGGCGTTGGCATCCGCAGGGTCGCCCTCCGCAAGCTGCCAGTCCGTTTTCAAATTGTAGGTCATGCCTATTTTCATCTCAATCCTCAAAAAAATAAGGAACCTTCGACTCCCAAAGGTTCCCTTATCCGTTCCTCTTCATTTTCGTTTGATTATGGCTCCCTCAATCGTGTTGGTGGAAATTTTTATGGAAACTTTTTAACACACTCAAAATTCTCTGTCAACTTTATTTTATTGTTCTATAAATAACACATTCCGCTTTTCAACGCAAACAGAAATAAAAAAAATTTCCCCGCTTTTTCCCGTGCCGTTACCCGCCGGGAGAAAGGGACAAAATCACCATGAGCAGAGTGAGAAAAATCACGATGACAACAGTCATAACGGCGACGATATTGAACATAAAATGATTGGTGAACTCGCCCATCAGGTCTTTGTTGTTGATCAGAATCAGCATAATGATCAGGATCACGGGAAGCAAAATCCCGTTGCCCACCTGCGAAAGATACATCACCTTCAGCAAAGGAAATCCCGGGATCAAAACAGCGCCCGCGCCGATGATGATCAGGACCGAATACAATCCAAAGAATTGCGGGGCCTCCTTAAATTGCTTATCAACCCCCGCGTCCCATCCCATCCCTTCGCAAATCGAATAAGCCGTCGACAGAGGAAGCACCGACGCCGCAAAAAGCGAGGCGTTAAATAGCCCGAAGGCAAAAAGCCAGGCGGCATAGTCGCCGGCAAACGGCCTTAACGCCAGAGCCGCGTCCTGGGCGGTTTCAACCCTCACCCCCACATGGAACAGTGTGGCCCCGCAGGCCACAACAATAAACAGCGCCACAATCGGCGCCAGAATGCAGCCGCTGACCACATCGAGGCGCACATGCCTGTAATCCTCAACCGCGATCCCTTTCTCCACGATCGAGGATTGCAAATAAAACTGCATCCAGGGCGCTATGGTGGTCCCGACAAGCCCGACGATCATCGTCACAGACCCCAAAGAAAAATGCGGCGGCAGGGTCACGGTCTGCCGGGCCACCTCGCCCCAGTCGGGACGAGCCATAAATCCCGAAATCACATACGCGACATAAAACATGCAGGCAAACAGAAATATCTTCTCAACGGATTTGTAGGTCCCTTTGACAACCAGGGCCCAGACGACGAAGGCCGCCACCGGAACCGAGACGTATTTGTTGATATGAAAAATCTCCAGGCTCGCCGCGACACCCGCGAATTCGGCCATGACATTGGTGAGGTTGACAAAAAACAAAACCAGCATCAGATAAAACGTGATTTTGACGCCGAAATTCTCGCGAATCAGATCCGCCAGCCCTTTCCCCGTCGCCACCGCCATGCGGGCGCACATCTCCTGCACGACGATCAAGGCCAGCGTGACCGGGATAAAAGACCATAGCAACGAATACCCAAAGTGGGCCCCCGCCATCGAGTACGTCGCGATCCCGCCGGCGTCATTGTCGACATTGGCCGTGATGATCCCCGGCCCCATGATCGCCAGAAAGGCCAAAAGGCTTTTGATCCTCTTGTTCTCTTTGATAAAAACGCTCAGACGCTGAAACATACTTGGACCCTTACGTCAATTTTTCCTTGTACTTGCTCCAGGCGATCGAAATCAGGGCTTCCATGACATCGTCCGTTGTGACAACGCCCTGCAGAATATCATCGTCATTCAAAACGGGGATCGAGGGGAATTTATATCGTTCCAGGAGCAGGGCGATTTCTTCCATCCCGTCCGCGGTGCGCACAAAGATTTTCCTGGAATGACATGCCTGCAGGATCGGGGTTTGCGGATCCAGCTGGATGAACCGCCGCAGCGAGGTGGTCCCGACCAGACGGTGAAAATCGTCGACGATATAAACATGATAAATGTTGCCGGGGTAATCCACGCTCTTTTTAATCAATGCCACGGCGTCCTCGACACGGGCCTCTTGATTCAAGAAAAGATACTCCGTCGTCATCAGCCCACCGGCAGAATTTTTAGCGAACCCCAGCAATTTGCGCAGCTTTTTCGATTGTTTGGTTTCCATATGCCGCATAAACCTTAAGGTCGCATCCTTAGGCAGCGTCATCAGGAGATCCGTCGCCTCGTCCGAGGGAATATTTTCCAGAAGACTGGCCGCCTCCCTGTCGTCGAGGTGATCGATCAGATCTTGTTTTTCCTGAGTGGACAGATCCGCAAAGACCGTGCGCTGCAGGGAGACATCCAGGGATTTGAACAGCGCCAGTTTTTCGAAGATGTCCAAATCCTGCATGATCTCGGCCAAATCCGTCGGAGGGATCTGTGAAAGTTTCTGGCGGGCGACATCCAGGCGCAAAACATTTTTTTGCCGGCCCGACGTGAAAACCTGCGTATTCTTCCATGGGATGAACTCTTCCTGCGTCAGATAGGGGGACTGCGGGGAGAAAAATTTCACGGCGAAATCCACGGCGGTCGTCCACTCCAGGCGCCGCACCAGCGCCCTTAAGCCCACATCCACATGGGCCAGGTACAAATGATTGTCCACCCGCAAAAGGTGAACATCGTTGACGCGCACCACCTTCCGGTTCTCGGTGTCGACAACCTGGCGGTCCAGAATGTCGTTGCGGAGGGTAAAATCGTGTTTGGGACGGGTCTTTTGAAAACGGATTCTCGATTTGGGAATTTTGAGCCGGAGACGCTCGTCGATCTCTTTAACGTCCTCGGCCCGCACACAGGCGTATTCCCTAAGGCAAAGGCCGCGATAAATCACAAGACCGTTTCCCCTGGGATAAATCTCGTCGTTGCTGACCTTCATCGGAACATCCCAGAGACGGCCGACCGGATGGTCCTCCCCGTCGAAGACAGGCTTGTCCAGGATC
>CAYHZK010000075.1:0-9594 GCA_964361085.1 uncultured Planctomycetales bacterium | reverse complement strand
TCAGACTGGGGAAAAAATCCGCGTCAGCCACCTTGCGGAGCGCCTTGAGCGAATCCACATTCTCCCGCGCGGCCTTAATAGCGGGGCGGGGCCCGGCCCGGGCGATATAATTTTCCAAAGAAAGCGACTCCGTCGCAACCGGGACTCCCGCGACGGGATGCTGAAGTTCCCGGACCCCCGCCAGGAATGCCAGCAAATCCAAGCGCGCGTCCACCTGCCGCTGACTTTCCTCCAGTTGTGATTCCAGGGACGCCATCAAAACTTCCTGGCCAATCGTATCCGCTTCCCGGGTGCGGCCGACGCGCACGCGTTCTTCAAGTTCAGCCAGGCGTTCCCGCGCGAGTTCGATCAACGTTTTGGTGGCGGAGACATTTTCTTCCGCCAGAAGCAACGAATAAAAAGCGCCGGCCACATCCTGCAGCAACAGCTGTTCGGCCCGCTGCCGCTCATACTTTCGCTGTTCGACCGTCGAGCGCCCCGAGCTCAACGCCGCCAGCTCCCGGTACCCGACCAGATCCGTCTTCGTGATCCGGAACATTCCGTCACGGCTGGAATCAGAACTGTCGTCCAACAGGGTTTGACGCCGGTAAAGAAATTCCGGCAGGGCGCCGCCCAGCGTCCGACGGTAAAGGGCCTCCGCCTGCCGGACAGCGGCTTCGCTGATCGCGATCCGTTCGCTGTTCTTAAGGGCCTGATGGAAAAAATCTTTTAATGTGGCGGCGGATGAGGCAGGTCGAACCATGTCCTGCCCCGTCACAGGAGAGGAGGAAAGAAATCCTGAGAAGACCAACAAAAACAAAAATGCCTTCCGCATAGAGGAGCATTATAGCAGGCATGCCGGCAAGATGCATGGCCCGCCTCTCACTTTTTTGACAGGCGGGTATTCGAAGGGACAATCAGGCTGTTAACTCTTCCAACACGCTCAATAACGCCTCGACATTGATGGGTTTGCTGACGACGGCGTCCGCGGTCTTTAAAATCTCCTCTTCCTCCTGAACAGGCTCGGTCATTTCCTGCCATAACCGCTCCTGCGCCATCGGTCGTCCCGAGAAAATCAGGATCTTAAGGTTAAAAAAACTTTTCTTCAGAATTTTCAGAATTTCGAATCCGCTCAAATACGGGAGCTTCAAATCCAGAATCACGACCTGAAAACCGTCCCTTTCAACCATCTCCCGCCCTTTCACGCCGTCCAGCGCGTACGTGGCGTGATAACCGCTGGTATTCAATATCCCTGTCAGCTCTTCGCACAGGTCCTCATCGTCGTCGATAATCAGAATTTTCTTTTCCACCTCAGCTCCTCACGAGCGGCAAAGACACCGTGACATGGGTGCCTTGATCTTTTTCGCTCTCAATACCGATCGTTCCTCCGTGCATATGAATGAGTTCATTGCAGATGGTCAACCCCAGGCCCGTCCCTTTGGATCGTCTGGTAAAAAACGGCTGAAACACTCTTTTCAAATCATCATTGGTGATCCCGGCGCCATTATCGCTCACGACAATTCTGAGGGTCCGCGGTTCGTCTTTCAGAACGGCGATTGTGACCCGGCCAGAGCTGTTTTCCAGGGCCTGAAACGCGTTGCTGAGAATATTGCTTAAGATCTCCCTGATCTGCAGGGGATCGGCTTCCAGAGTCGTTTTCATATCCACGTCATATTTTTTGATCAATTCGATATTCTTCTCCGTATGCCGTATCTTTAAGGACGCGATGCATTCCTCGACCACTTCTAAAATGCAAAACTTCTCATAGTGAGGCTTCTTGATGCTGGAATAATTGAGCAGATTGCTGATGATCTGATTGCTTTCCATGACTTTTTTTTCAATGTTCGTCAGGTGTTTGTTGTCCGGGACATATTTCCTTCTGAGGTTGTAGGCGGCCATTTGAATGACGCCCAGCGGATTGCGCAGCTCGTGCGCCACGGTCGCCGCCAGCGTCCCGATGTCGGCCAGCCGGTTGACCTGTTTTAAATCGGCCTGTGTCTTCAGCAATTCCTGCGTTTTGTTTTCGATGATGACGGAAAGCGTTTCTTTGTCTCTTTTTAAAATCTCCTCGGCCTGTTTCCGTTCCGTGATATCCACGCACGTGCCGACAAACCCTTCAAAACGCCCCTGCCCCGCGAACCGCGGAACGCCGGCGCACAACATCCAGCGGTATTGCCCGTCATAACGTTTGAGCCGGTAATCGATGGTGAACCTCTCGCGGCTGTTGAACGCCGTCTTGTAAACGTCAAGATACCTGGCGTAATCCCCGGGATGGATGCCCTGGATCCAGCTGCTCCCCAGTTCCTGCGCCAGAGTCCGTCCGGTGAAATCGAGCCAGGCCTTGTTGAAAAAGACATATCCTGTCCGGCCGCCGGACATCCAGATCATCACCGGCGCTGTGTTCGCCATTTGCCGGAACCGCGATTCGCTTTCCTGAAGCGCCGATTCGGCTTTTTTCCGCTCGGTGATATCGCGCAAAAACGCGCTAAAAACAATCCGGTCTTCAAGCCGCAGCGGGCTGATGGACAGTTCGATCAAAAACTCATGGCCGTCGCGGTGCAGGGCGTTGGTTTCAATGCGCTTGTTAAGAAACGGACCTTCCCCTGTTTCAAGGTAACGCTGGAATCCCTTCACGTGCGCTTCCCGTAAAGCGGGAGGAATAATGGTCTCGACCAAAGGCCTGCCCATGACCTCCTGACGCGGCCAGCCGAAGGTGATTTCAGCCTGCCGGTTCCATTCAATAATCCTGCCGTGCTCATCAATGCTGATCACGGCGTCCAAAGCCGCCTCCACGATATACCGGTACCGTTGTTCACTGGAATAGGTTCTTTCCTGAGACTGCCGTTGTTCATGAAGCACGGCCGCCAGGGTCAACCCCGTCACCGAAACAACGCCGACAAAACTCTGCATCAACAAAAGCCCCTCATTCAGGGGAAACCCGCCGAAAGGGCCGTACCCCGCCACCGTTCCTTTCAGCGCCGTCATAAACATGACCAGAACGGTCGCCGCCATGCCCATGAGTCCGAACCGGCACACACCCAGAACGATCGCGGGAAAAATCAAAAACGCCAACGGAACGTGCTTTTGAGTGACGAACGTTTTTTCACCAAAAATGACCGCGTTCATCGCGAACAGGACGACAAGATAGAAAGCAAATTCGAGGATACCCCGCTTGTCGATCCTGGGAACGGCGAGCCCGTAAAACACAAAGATTAACGGCGTCACACTCAGAACTCCCGCCACATCGCCGATCCACCATTTGGCCCACAGCGCCGGGACCATGTCCCAGGAGACTAGGCGCAAAAGGCACAACGACATCAGGACGATCGTGGTGCCCGCCATGCACACCAAAAGCGTAATGCCGACGAATTTGCAGATGCTGCATGGCGAAACGATCGCATTTTTGTCTTTAACGAAACGCCTTAAAAGATAAAACCCGGCCATCGCCTCCAGGGCGTTGCCGCCGGCGATCAGAAGCGCCGCCGGGATCATGAGCGGCAAAGGAGAAGCGTCATGGAACGGAAACCCTGGGATCACGACCTTGTCCTCGTAATTTTACAGGCTCGAAACTCGCTGGGCGAGAGACCCGTGATTTTCTTAAAGACACGGGTGAAGGATTCCGTATTCTGGTATCCGAAATCCCGCGCAATCTGTTCGATGGTTGCGCCGCTTTCTTTAAGCTTGGCCTGGGCGTATTCCATTTTGATCTTCAGGCGATATTCGTTAAACCCGCATCCGACATGTTCTTTAAACGCGCGGCTTATGTATTTTGGGCTGAGGCACACCTCGTCAGCGATGTCATCAAGACGGATTTTACGATCGTAGTTGCGTTCAATAAAGAGTTTAGCGCGCTCCATCTTGCCGGCGTCCGACAAATGGGGAAAACGCCGTCGGCTGCCCGCTTTAAGGATCCTGGTGATGGCCTCCTTGAGGACAGGGATGGAAAACGGTTTTTCGATAAAGTCATCCGCGTGACTTCGGAGGGATTCAATCGCGGCTTCTTTTGAACTTTTTCCCGACATCATGATAATACCCAGATCCGGGGCGTTTTTTTTGATTTCCTTCAAGACCTCGGTGCCGCTCAACCCCTGCATAATCACATCCAGAATCACGATATCAATCATGTTGGGTTTCTTCAAGAATTGCATGGCCTGTTGGCCGTTTGCCGCTTCCAGGATTTTGTAGTCGTCCTCCAGGCAGGATCGGAGCTCCTCCCGAAAATCACAATCGTCGTCAACGAGAAGGATATGGTAAGACATAATGACCATTTTCCCCTTTTTCTTGACCTCCCTCTGCTTTTTATAGGGTTACCCCAGGAGATCCTGAGACGTTAACACGGCAACACCCTTAGCCTTCATCTCCGCGACGGCCTTTTCGACATCGCCTTCATGAAGATCGACGCCGCGGCAGGCGTCGGAAATCAAAGAAACGTGAAATCCCAGGGCAACCGCGTCAAGGGCGGTAAATTTTACGCAATAATCTGTCGCCAGTCCGGCAAGATAAACGTCCGTCACGCCCCTGGCCTTAAGATAATCCCCAAGGCCCGTCGGCTTCTGATGTCCGTTGTCAAAAAATCCGCTATAGCTGTCGATCTCCGGATCCGTTCCTTTTTGAAAAATCCGTTCGATCCGCTCTGTTTTCAACTCGGCGACAAATTCAGCGCCCCGTGTCCCCTGGACACAATGATCAGGCCATAAAATCTGATCAAGACCATTCAGTTTGACCGTTTCGCCGATCTTCTTATGATGATTGCTGGCGAAACTTTTGTGGTTCTTCGGGTGCCAATCCTGGGTCGCGATCACGATCTCAAATTTTGATTGCAGCCTGTTCACGACGGGGACGACCTGATCGCCTTCCCTGACGGGCAAAGCCCCGCCGGGACAAAAATCATTTTGCAGATCCACAATGATCAACGCCTTCATTCCTGCCCCCGCGCGTTCACGACTCCCCTGTCCTTGAGGATCAAGTCCATTTTTAGCTTAAACAGGGATTTTTCCAAACCGACCGGATATTCATGCGGATTGACAAATCTCTTGATGCCCGGATGAAAGCGCTGCAAACCCTCCCGCACCCTGGCTCGGACCTGTTCGATCGAGGGCGGATCATAGACCAATCGCCCGGCCCGGAAAACCGGCACCAGCAAATCTTTAAAGGACGTTTTTGCCGGGATGGTCCTTTGGCGCGTGATATCCTTAGGGTCGATCATCACACACCCCCGCGACAGCTCCTCTCCCTCGTTATAAATCACATCGGCCAGATTTTCCTGCTCGTTATAATAGCGCCGGACCTGCTGGATCCCGGGGTTGGACACCTTGATATTCTGTTCCGACAGTTTGACTTTGTAATCCCATTCCCCGCGGGAATTTCTGACGGCCGCGAGTTTATAAACGCCGCCTAAGGCCGGCTGATCGTAGGCGGTCACAAGTTTCGTCCCCACGCCCCAGACAGAAATCCGGGCGCCCTGGTCTTTAAGACTCTCGATGATATTTTCATCCAGTTCATTGCTGGCGACAATTTTGGCGTCTTTGAAACCATGCTCGTCTAAAATCTTCCTCGCCTCGATGCTCAGGTACGCCAGGTCCCCGGAATCCAGCCGGACCCCCAAAAATTTGTGTCCGTTCTGTTTGAGCCATCGGCCCACCTCGACGGCTTTCTTAACGCCTTCTAAGGTGTCGTAGGTATCCACCAGAAGAACGCAATTGTTGGGCATCGCCTTCGCGTATTCCTTAAAGGCCTCCAGCTCGTCGGAAAACGTCATGACCCAACTGTGCGCGTGGGTTCCTCTGACCGGGATGCCGAAGATCTTTCCGGCCAGGACATTCGACGTCCCGGAACAGCCGCCGATATACGCCGCGCGGCTCGCCGTTAAGGCGCCGTCGACACCCTGCGCCCGTCTCAACCCAAATTCCAAAACCTCATCGCCCTGGGCCGCCAAACAAACACGGGCCGCTTTTGTGGCGATCAGCGACGGAAAATTGATCATGTTGAGCAAGATGCTTTCCAGGAGCTGGGCCTGGAGCAACGGGCCCTGAACCCGGATCAAGGGCTCCTGCGGAAAGACAATCGTGCCTTCTTCGATCGCGTCCACATCGCAGGCAAAGGTCATGCCCTTCAGATAATCCAGGAATGGTGTTTCAAAGAGCGGGTTGCCGTCGACGCCTTTCAACCCGGCCAGATAATCGATATCCGACGGGTCCCAGGAAAAAGATTTCAAAAATTCGATGGCCATTTCCAGCCCGCAGGCGATCGTCAACCCTCCTTTGAACGGATTTTGCCGGAAAACCAGATGAAACACGGCCTCCCGCTCATGGCGACCGGATTTCCAGTAGGCATAAGCCATGGTCAACTGATACAAATCCGTCAGCAAGCAAAACGATTGGCTTTTTGGAAAATAATAGTTATTCATGGACGGCATGGTCCCTCAAAATCCCCGGCTATGCACCGCCGGGAAAATGGTTGTATTCCTTCCGGACGATAAATAAAGGACGCTGTTTGACTTCCACGTAGAGCCGGCCGATGTATTCGCCGATGATCCCCAAAACCAAAAGCTGAAAACCGCCGAACGCCATAATCGGCAAAAACGTCGACGCCCATCCCGGGATGACGTTGGTGAAAATCTTGATATAAACAGCCCACACGACCCCCGCCATGGAGATGCCGCAGGTGATGACCCCGAAGATCGAGGCCAGACGCAGCGGGGCGCAGCTGAACGAGGTGATGCCGTCGAGCGAAAGCGAGAATAACGAGTGCACCGAAAATTTCGAACGGCCCAATGTTCTGGGCGCGCGGTCGTACGTCACAACCGCGTACCGGGCCTCCAGCTTTAAAATCATCGCCCGGATCAGCCGGTTGCGCTCGGGCAGCTGGTTAAATTCATCGACGAGGGCCCGGTCCATCAGCCGAAAATCGCCGTGATTGTAGACAACCTCCACCCCCATGAATTCCAGCGCACGATAGTAACTCTGCGCGAAAAATCTTTTCAGAAAAGAATCGGTGGAGCGGTCTTTGCGGACGCCCAGGACCAGATCGTAATCGTTTTGGTAATAAGAAATCATCTCGCCGATTTTCTCCGGCGGGTCCTGAAGATCGGCGTCGATCGTGACCACGGCCTGCCCCTGCGCGTAAAACAAGCCCGCCGAGATCGAGCCCTGAAAACCAAAGTTCCGCCGCAGCGAAACGATCCGGACTTTCTGATCGCGCCTGAAAATATCTTCCAGCACGACGATCGTGTTGTCGGTCGAGCCGTTGTTCACGTAAAGAATTTCGTAATCGGAACATTTTTTCTGCGAAACCAAATCCTGAAGGACCCGGCTCAACCGCTCGTGCGTCGGCGGAAGAGTCTCCACTTCATTGTGGCACGGCACAACGACGGACAACATCCTCAATGTTCGCGCTGGATTATCCCGCATACGCAGTGGCTCCCGCCCTGTCCCTGTTTTCCTGAAACCACCGGATTGTTTTTCGCAGCCCTTCCGTCAACGAAACACCGGCCTTCCAGTTTAACCGCGCCTCCGCCTTCCTGGGGTCGCCGGAGGATTCCCACAATTCCGACTCCCGGTACGGCGTGGCACCAAATAACGGCTTGGCCGGGGTCTGCATAAGACTTAAGATCGCCACGACCGCCTCGCGGACCGGCGTCGCCCTGCCCGTCGCGACATTAAACGTTTCGCCGGCAATCCCCGGCACGGCCGCGGCCTTGAGAAAGGCCTCGACCACATCTTCCACAAAAACAAAATCACGGGTTTGCTCGCCGGCGGTCAGTTCGATATCCCGGCCTTCGAGCGCGCTTAGAATCACATGAGGAATCAGTCGGTGCCTCGCCTCAAACGGCCCGTAGGCCGTGAACGGCCGCAGCGAAACAACGGGGACACCGTATCTTTGCTGAAAAACCTTAGCCAGCACCCCGGCGGACACCTTCGAAACGCCGTACTCGCAGATGGGCGCCAGGGGCGCGTCTTCCGCCAGAAAATGCCCTTTGCCGTATTCCGAACAGGAGCCGCAGTTGATGAACCGTTCGACGTTCCAATGCCGGGCCAATTTCAAAAGCGTGAGCGTCCCCAAAACATTGGTCTTCAGGATCGCCTCAGCGTCCGGCTTGCCCGCGTCGATCCCGGCAGCCGCCAAATGAAAGATCATGTCTGAAGAAGAAAGCCCGGCCCGCGCCTCCTCAAAAGAAAGACTGCTCAAATCGCCATAATGGATTTTCAATTGCGGAAGGATATCGCGGAGGCGCCAGCAGTCCGACGAGCGGCGAAGAAGGACCGAAACCCGGCATCCGCAGGCCAAAAGCGCCCTGGCCAGCTGCGAACCGATAAAACCCGCAGCGCCCGTTACGAAAACACGTTTGCCGGAAAGCGGCTGATTATTTTGGGCCCAGGAATTCATGGTACCATTCGATCGTCTCGGATAACCCCCGTTTGAGATCAAACCTTGGTTTCCATTTGAGCATCCGTCGCAATTTGCGCGAAGAAAGATACTGCGAAAAAATTTCGCCCCGCGCGGAATTTAAAATCTTCGGCTTAAGATGCCCGCACGTCATGAGATCCTGAATTATTTTTACGATCTCCAGCACTGCGACCGGAGATTCATTGCTGCAGTTGAAGGCCTCGCCCCAAAATTTCTTTTCATCAAGACGTTCGGCCACATCGAGATATGTCCTGGCGACATCTTTCACGTACACATAGTCCCGCACAAATGTCCCGTCGCTGCGGATGACCGGAGATTCGTTCGCCAGAAAAGAACGGATCGTGCCCGGGACGATCCGGCTCCAGTTCAGATCCCCCCCGCCGTAGATATTCCCGCAGCGGATGACGGCAACAGGCATCTGGTAAGAATAAAAATAAGATTGCGCGATCAAATCCGCGCAGGTTTTGGAGATTTCGTAAGGATGCCGTCCCCGCAAGGGGGCGTCCTCCCGGTAAGGCAATTTGGGGTGCTCGCCGTAAGCCTTGTCGCTCGAGGCCACGACGATCCCTTTGACCAAATTTTTATGGAGACGGCAGGCCTCCAGCAGATTGTAGGTGCCGCGGATGTTGGCCTCAAACGTCGACAAAGGGAAACGCTCCGCGGTCCCGACGATCGTCTGCGCACCCAGATGAAAGACCGTTTCGATATCATATTGGTTGATGGCGCGTTCGAGTGTCGCGAAATCCTCGAGCGCACCATTGACGACGGTCACGTTATCGATATCCCTGCTGCGGTACAACTCCGATTGCGGATTACTGTCCTGAATCAGAACGACGATATAGGCTTTCAGCTTGAGCAGATCTTTGACCAGCCACGAGCCCAGCATGCCCGTCGCGCCGGTCACAAAAACACGGTGATCTTTCCAAAACGAATTTTTCATCCGCGCCACACCTTCCAGGGGGCCTTTCCGGTCTTCCACAGACTTTCCAGCAGGCGCACGTCGCGCAGGGTGTCCATACACTGCCAAAAATCATTATGCCGGTACGCGACGAGTTCTTGATCTTTCACGAGTCTTTCCAGGGGTTCCTGTTCAAACATCACACCGTCGCCGTCGATATAATCCAGAACCTCCGGCTCCAGAACAAAAAAACCGCCGTTGATCCATCCTTCGGCGATCTGCGGTTTTTCGATGAACCGCGCGACCATATC
>CAYHZK010000074.1:0-9613 GCA_964361085.1 uncultured Planctomycetales bacterium | reverse complement strand
CTTGATCGCTTTGCAATTTTTCGTGATACGTCTTCGGGCCCTTGAACTCCAGAGGGTCCAGGGAAAACAGGTTGGCGTCCCGTTCTTCAAAGGTATTTTCATCAATGATCAGATCGATCCGTTCCGGGGCGGTGAGGCTGAAATGATAGCCGCATTCCTGGCAGACGTTAAGATTGCTTTTGAGGCCCTTGACGTAGGTGGGCGATTCGCAGTCCGGGCACTTGGACCAAATCCCTTCGGGGATATTCCGCTTGTTCACGCTGACAAGCGTGTATTTTCGTTTACCAAAAAGCGCTGCCATATGATCCTGAACCGCGACTCAGGAGTCTCCTCTCAAAAAACGGACCCGTCACACGACCCGGTGAACGGTGAGGCCGGATAAAAGTTTGGGATAAAAGTACGTTGTCTTGGGCGGCATGCGTTCGCCGTTGAGGGCCACCGCCTTCAGCTGCGGGATCTTGACGGGGTTCAGAATGAACCCGGCCTGGGCGTCCCCCGCATCCACGTTCGCGATAACCTCGTTGATGTCTTTGGTGTACGTGATCTCCTCGGATTTGACGCCGAGTTTATCGAGGATAAAATACTTGAGAATTGTGGCGTCAAGCCGGCGAAATTCCTTGGACCCGTCTTTGATGAACTTGTCGATCAGGGCTTTATTTTTGAGCCGCAAGAGGACGATCCCCTCTTTGGTATAAAGTCCGAAGGCATGCTCGTTCTGCCCGGCCTTGGCCAATAAAATCAGCAGCTCCTGCCGCGACTTGATCCTGTCCGTGCGAAAATGGTCTTCCAGAAAATTCAAAGAGCCTGAAATCCGGTGGACCAAACGGTGAAGCGGAAAAATCTTCAGGTCCCTGGAGTCAATATTCGTAAAATACGTCATCACGTAGTTGAACGGTTCCTGGCCGGTGGTCTTTTCCATCCGGGATATTTTTGCCCGTTGATATTCCTGGGCCACCTCATAACGGTGATGTCCGTCCGCGATAAACAGGGTCTGGTGGCTCAAGGTCCCCACGATCTCATTGATGTACGCCGGATCGTCCAAACGCCAGACCATATGTTTGACGCCGTCCTGATCCGTCACGGAAATGAAAGGCTTGGTCAGGGAGACATGGGTGACAAAAATCTTTTCCACCCGGCGCTCCCGGTCGGAAAAGCAGACAAAGATCGGGCTTAAGTTCGCGCCCACGCTGCTTAAAAGTTTAAACCGGTCTTCTTTGGGACTCGCGTGGGTGTTTTCATGCGGAAAGATCTTCCCGCCGCTCTCGAGTTTCATCACCGAAATAAACCCCATCCGGCTGTGCCGCTCGCCCTGAATCTTGTATTCCTGGCGGTAATAATAAATGCAGGGTTTTTCATCCTGAATCAGGACGCCGTCCTTCAACCAATGCTCAAAGGTCTCCCGGGCCCTGGTATACTTCTGATTTTTATCGTCGCCGGCTTTGTCTTTCGCCAATTCAATATGAATAAAATTGTACGGGCTGGCGTTGTGATAGGCCTCCTGCTGCGGCGGGGAGATCACATCGTAAGGGGGACAGACAACGTGAGAAAAGTCGTGGATTTTTTCCGGGTTATAATGAACGGCTTTGAATGGTTTGATTTCGGTCATGGCGCGGGGTTGTGTTTCTCCAAGTGAGTTATCATAGCAAAAGGCCCGTGAACGCAAAACAATTTATTCGAGAATTTAGGCGCCCGCCGTTGGGGAGGGTTTGGGTGCCGCGCAGCCGCAGGAACCGGAGTGGCAGTGTCCGGCCGGGGCGCTTGGGGCCGGCTCTTTTCTCTTATAATCGGTTTCATAGAAACCCGTCCCCTTGAAAATGATCCCGCCGCCGGCGCCGACAAGACGGGTGAGTTTCGGCTTGCTGCACTTGGGGCATTTCTTCAATTTTTTGTCCGTCATGGACTGGAGAAATTCAAAACTGTGTCCGCATCCGGCGCATTCATACTGATACGTTGGCATTTTCTACCTCCAGGCGTCGTCCGTCGCCTGTCTTCCGCGACACGGACGACGGATCATTTAAAAACATTTTTTATCTTTTCCGTTAAAGAGTCTTCCGGCTTGACGTCCACCCTGCTGATGCGGGCGAATTCTTCCAGCAGCTTGCGCTGCTGGGATGTCGGATGTTCCGGGACCTGGATCATGACCCGCACAAACTGATCCCCGGGCGGACCGCCGTGCAAATCCGGCATCCCCTTGCCTTTCAGGCGGAAAATCTTCCCGCTCTGTGTGGCGGGCGGGATCTTCATCGTGACCTCACCGCTGAGCGTTGTGACCGAAACCTCGCCCCCGAGGGCAGCGACAACGAAACTCAAGGGCAGTTCATATTTCAAATCCTTCCCTTCGCGTTCAAAGAGGGTGTGCGGTTTGACCAGGATGTAAAGATACAGGTCTCCGGGTCCGGCGCCGCCGGCCTCGCCTTCGCCTTTAACGCGCAGGCGCGTGTCGTTATCGACCCCTTCCGGGATCGTCACGTCAATGTTGCGGGTCACCCTCACGACGGTGTGGCCCTTGCACGTCGGGCAGGGTTCCGTAATGACCTTCCCCTGGCCGCCGCACGAGGAACAGGTCTGGGCCATGCGGAAAAACCCGTTTCCCATCACAACCTGCCCCTGCCCATGGCAGGTCGGGCACGTCTTGACCTTGCTGCCCGGTTTGGCGCCGCTGCCGTCGCAGGCGGAACACTGTTCGTGGCGGGGGACATGAATCTTTTTTTTGACCCCGTGGTAGGCCTCCTCCAGCGTGATCGCGAGTTCATATTGGATGTCCCGGCCTCGGCGGGCCCGGCCGCCCATCCGCCCGCGGCCGCCCAAACCTTCAAAGATCGCGTCGCCAAAAAACTGGCTGAAGATGTCTCCCAGTCCGGCCTCGCCGAAGACACTGCTAAAGTCAGCCCCTTTGAAAATATCTTCCGCCGTATAGCGCTGGTCGATTCCGGAATGGCCGTACTGGTCGTACATCTGCCTCTTCTGCGGGTCCGACAAGACACCGTACGCCTCGGAGATTTCTTTAAACTTCTCCTCGGCGGCTTTCTTCTCGGCCTCGGGAACACGGTCGGGATGATACTTCAAGGCCAAAGAGCGATAGGCCTTCTTGATCGCCTGAGCATCAGACTCTTTAGGGACACCGAGGATTTCGTAGTAATCGCGTTTCATATCGAATCCGTATCTCGTATTCCGTATCTCGTATTCCGCAGACTCAATTGAACTGTTCGCGAGATACGAACTACGCAATACGGAATACCCTCTGCCATTCCTTTATTTTTCATCCGACGCCTTGAAATCGGCGTCGATCACTTCGTCCTCTTTGCCGCCGGATGATTGTTTTTGTTTCTGCTCCGCCGAGCCTTGCGAAGACGCGCCGCCTTCCTGCGCCGCGTCGGCTCCCGATCCGGCTGCCTGCTGCGAGGCCGTGGATTTATAAACCTCTTCCGCCAGTTTATGGCCGGCCTTTTGCAGGGAATCCATGCCCTGCCTGATCTGCGCCTGATTTTTATTTTTGATCGCCTCTTTGAGGCTGTTCATTTCTCGTTCAATCGCGGCCCGGTCTTCGGCGGACACTTTATCGCCGTAATCCTTCAGCGACTTTTCCGTCGCGTAAACCAGGGTGTTGGCGTGATTGACCAGTTCGACCTCTTCGCGTTTCCTTTTGTCTTCCTCGGCGTATTGTTCCGCGTCCTTGATCATCTTGTCGATGTCGGCCTGCGAAAGTTTGGTCGGCGCGGTGATACGGATCGACTGCTCCTTGCCCGTGCCTTTATCCTTCGCCGTGACATGGACGATCCCGTTGCTGTCGATGTCAAAGGTAACCTCGATCTGCGGCACCCCGCGCGGCGCCGGCGGGATCCCCACCAGATCAAAACGGCCCAGCTCCGTGTTATCATTGGCCATCTGGCGTTCGCCTTGCAAAACACGGATCGTCACGGCCGGCTGATTGTCCGAGGCCGTCGAATAGACCTGGCCTTTCTTGGTTGGAATGGTGGTGTTGCGTTCAATCAATTTGTGGAAGATGCCACCCTCGACTTCAATCCCCAGCGAAAGCGGCGTCACGTCGAGGAGAAGGACCTCCTTGGCCTCGCCCTTGATGATGCCCGCCTGGATCGCGGCCCCCATCGCGACACATTCCATGGGGTCGATGCCGCGCTCGATGGACTGGCCCACTTCCGTCTCAACGAATTTCTGGACGATCGGCATGCGTGTCGGGCCGCCGACTAAAATGATCTTGGCCACTTTAACCGGCTCGCCGAGTTTCGCCGAGGCGTCCTTCATGGCCTGCACGATCGGTCCGCGGCAGCGCTCGATGAGAGGAGCGATCAAACTTTCAAGTTTGGCCCGGTCGATGGTGAGCGTCAGATGTTTGGGCCCGCCCGCGTCCGCCGTGATGAACGGGAGATTGATATCCGTCGAGACCGTGCTCGACAACTCGACCTTCGCCTTTTCCGCGGCCTCGCGCAGACGCTGAAAGGCCATCTTGTCGTTTTTCAAATCGATGCCCGATTCGTTCTTGAATTCATGGATGATATGATCGATGAGGGCGTTGTCCATATCCGTTCCGCCGAGATGATTGTCTCCGCTGGTGGACAAAACCTCAAAGGTCGCGGCCTTATGCTCTTCGTCCCACCCCATCTCGAGGATCGTGACGTCCAGGGTCCCGCCGCCTAAGTCGAAAACCATGATCTTCTGTTCCTTGCCCGCCTTATCCAGGCCGTACGCCAGGCACGCGGCCGTCGGTTCATTGATGATGCGCAGCACCTTGAGGCCCGCGATCTCGCCGGCGTCCTTTGTCGCCTGACGCTGATTGTCGTTAAAATAGGCGGGAACGGTAATGACCGCTTCCTCGACTTTGTCGCCGAGATATTTTTCGGCGTCGGCCTTGATCTTCTGCAGGATGAAAGCGCTGACCTGTTGCGGGGTGAAGTCTTTACCGAAAACGCTGAATTTATGGCTGGTCCCCATCTTGCGTTTGGCCGCGTAGATCGTCCCTTCCGAATTGATCGGCGCCTGACGGCGGGCCGGTTCCCCGACGAGACGCTGGCCGTCCTTTGTGAAGGCCACAAACGACGGGAAGGCTTTCCCGGAGGCGACCCCGGCCCCTTCGGCGGAAGGAATAATGACGGGCCTCCCCCCCTCCATGACGGCCGCCGCCGAATTTGATGTTCCCAAATCGATTCCAATCGCTTTTGCCATAATTGTATCCTCCTTCTGATCAATATCGCTCATTGCTGGCGGGCTGGGCATGGGTTACCAACGACCGTCGACTAGCCACCCGCAGCAGGTTCTTTTTCCTCTGGCCGCACCGCGACCTTGACCTTGGCCGTGCGGACAGCACGGTCGCCGAGATAATACCCTTTTTGAAACTCCTCCAAGATGGTGCCTTCCTCTTGTTCCGTCGTCGCTTCCTGCATCAAAATTTCGTGGTAATGGGGATCGAATTTTTTGCCGACCGTTTCCATCGGACGGACATTATTTTTTTTCAAAAGGTCATAGACACGCGCCATCACCATCTCGACCCCTTTTAAAAACGGCTTATAATCCTGGTGGTTGACCGTGGCCGCGGCGACGACCCGTTCCAAATCATCCATAATCCCCAAAAAATCGATAATCAGGCCTTCGTTGGCATATTTGACAAATTCGTTCTTTTCCCGTTCGTGGCGTTTCCGGACGTTATCAAACTCGGCGCACAATCGAAGGTGTTTTTCTTTATAGTCCGCCAGGGCCCGCGCGAGGACCTGCAGATCGGCCTCCTTAACCTCAGACCTCTTGTCGTCTCCGGCGGAAATCGGCTCTTCCGCGGACTTCCCTTCCTCACCCTGCGATAACGGCTGTTCTTCCTTATCCTTTTGTTCGTCCATGGCTTTAACCCTGTTATTAAAAAAACTCACGATAAAATCTCGCTCATCAACTTTGAACAATAATCCAGGGCCGAAACGACCTTCGGGTAATCCATCCGTGTGGGCCACAAAACGGCAATGCGCCCGCCGGGCCCCTTGCTGCTGCTGTAGCTCGACACAGCCAGAGAGCATCCCTCGATATGGGAACAGGCGATCTCATGGCCGATGTAAATCGTGATCTTGTGCTCCAGATCGCGGTTGATAAGATCCAAAAGCTGTTGTTTTTGTTCGAGCGCGGCAAGAATATTCCGGATGGTATTCAAATCCTGCGACTCCGGGTAACTGACAATATAACTTGTCCCCCGGCAAAACATCTTATCGCTCCGGCCATCCACCGAGATGATGCTGGTATAATGCGTCAAATCCGAGATGACCTGGGAGGTTTTTTCCACGGCCTCCTCAAGATCCCTCACCCCCTGCTCATATTCCCGGTTGATCCGCAGCTTTTCATCCTCAAGAATCTGGATTTCTTTCATCAGATTATCGACATAATAGCGATACCCGTCCTGCGTGGGGACCCGGCCGGCCGAGGTGTGGGGATGCGTCAGGAGCCCCTGGTCCTCAAGCTCAGCTAAGATATGCCGGATTGTGGCGGGACTCAAATCCAAACGATATCCCGAAGCGATATGTCCGGAACTGACAGGATTGTTCGTCTTGGTGTATTCCCTGACAACAATGGTTAACACCAAATCTTTTCTTTGCCGGTAAATGAGGTCCCGCATTTTCGCCACCCTCCTCAGGGCTTAAAATTAGCACTTAGGGGAGATGATTGCTAATTTGCAAAGCCGCATTATAACAAAAGGACTTTTCTTGTCAACGGGACTGTTGCAAAACGCCCATCGGGCCATTTTGCAACAGTCCCTCAATCGGTTTCCTGGCGGCCTAAAGACTTAAGGGCACCGGCCAACAACGACAATTCCTTGAGATAACCCTCGATAGACGTGGGGTTATGATGCAGATCCAAAATGCTCGGGCGAAGGTCCTCTGTGGGATGAAACTCGAGAACAACCTCCCCGTCGCTGATTTCCATCGACATCAGAGGATGCCCGCGCGAATCGCGGTTTTTGTATCCCACAATAATTTTCGTGATCTTCTCATCAGCAAGAAGCCTATTGGCATTGAAAAAATTATTGGTATAAACACTAAATTCCTGCAACGCCTTGGGCAAACGGACCTGCTCGACACTTTTCCCCCACATGGACGTACCGACATCTTCAATGGATTTGGGCTCAACACGGATTGTCGCGGGCGGACGCTCCGTAAACCGAAGCGTAAGATTGCTGGGCGTTTTCATTTTCAGATACCCGCGGTAAGCAACATGCCTGAATTCCGCAATCTCAACATCCTGGTAGCGAAATTCCTGCCCCTGGTAAGAAAACCGGATTTCAAATGAATTTTCCGAACCCGGCAGAGGCTCCAAGGCCCCTTCAAAAAGTCCGGCGATCTGCCCCAGATAATGCCTGCGGGGCTCCCGTTTTGGTGACGTGGTTGTGCTCAAATAAACGATACCGGCCGCAAGCATGACAATAATGAGAATAGCAATAACGATCCACATATTTTTACCTTAGTGCTGTCATTATATTCGAAATTGCAGAAATTCAGACAACTATTCTTACAACTTACGTCTCAGCTTCAAATTCCAATTCTCCTTTTCTATTGATATCCGTCCGGATATGCCCCTTTTCCCGGACACGCCCCTCAAGGAGCATGGTCGCGATGGGGTCCTGCACGTATTTTTGAATCGCGCGATTGAGCGGCCTGGCCCCGTAAACAGGATCGTATCCCTTTTCGGCCAAAAAGGCCTTTGCCTTTTCGCTCACCTCCAGGGTGATGCCCTTTTCCTTGAGCCGGTCTTTAAGATTTTTGACCTGGATATCGATGATGCGGATGATATCGTCTTTTTGGAGCCGGTTGAAAATGATCTTTTCATCAATACGGTTTAAGAATTCCGGCCGGAAATGCTGTTTCAGGGCCTCATCGATACGAAGGGCGATCTCCTCTTTATCATCGAGCTCCTGGATCACGTCGGAGCCGATGTTGGAGGTCATGATGACGATCGTATTCTTGAAATTCACGACCCGCCCCTGCCCGTCGGTCAAACGTCCCTCATCGAGAATCTGCAAAAGGGCGTTAAAGACATCGTGGTGCGCCTTTTCGATCTCGTCAAAAAGGATCACCGCGTACGGCCGCCGGCGCACCGCCTCGGTGAGCTGGCCGCCTTCTTCGTACCCCACATATCCGGGGGGCGCTCCGATCAACCGCGCGACACTGTGCTTTTCCATATACTCGCTCATGTCGATGCGGATCACCGCGCTGGGGCTGTCGAACAAAAACCATGCCAGCGACTTGGCCGACTCCGTTTTTCCAACGCCCGTCGGACCGACAAAAAGAAAGGACCCGATGGGCCGGTTCGGATCGCTCAATCCCATGCGGGAGCGGCGGATCGCCGAGGCCACCAGATCGATGGCCTCATCCTGCCCGACGACGCGCCCTTTCAAACTCTCCTCGATGTGGAGCAGCTTGGAGGTCTCCCCTTCCATCAGCTTGGTGACGGGGATGCTCGTCCACTTCGAAACAATCTCCGCGATATCCTGCTCATCGACCTCTTCTTTAAGCAAAACACCCTCTTGCTGCATCCGCGCCAATTCTTTATTTTGCGCGGCCAGGTCTTTTTCGAGCGCCACCAGTTTCCCGTAACGGATCTCGGCGACGCGGTCGAGGTTCCCTTCCTTTTCGGCCTTGGTTTCCTCAATTTTCAACTGCTCAATCCGGGCCTTGATATTCCGGGTTTTATTGATGGCCTCTTTTTCAGCCTGCCATTTCAAGCGCAGCTTTTTATTGTCCTCCCTGAGGGAGTCCAACTCGGTCTCGAGTTTTTTCAACCGCTCCTCAGAGGCTTCGTCTTTTTCTTTCCTCAAGGCCTGACGCTCGATTTCAAGCTGACGGATCCGCCGCTCGTTGACATCCAGTTCCTGGGGCATGCTGTCGATCTCGATGCGCAGCTTCGAGGCCGACTCGTCGATGAGATCAATGGCCTTATCCGGCAGAAAACGGTCGGTGATATAACGGTGCGACATCGTGGCCGCCGCGATCAGGGCGGAATCTTTGATGCGGACGCCGTGATGGACTTCATATTTCTCTTTGAGCCCCCGCAAAATCGCGATGGTGTCTTCAACGGTCGGCTCATTCACCATGGCCGGCTGAAAACGGCGCTCCAGGGCCGGATCTTTTTCAATATGTTTGCGATATTCGTCGATTGTGGTCGCGCCGATGCAGCGCAAAAGGCCCCGCGCCAGGGCGGGCTTTAAAAGATTCGACGCGTCCATGGAGCCTTCGGCCCGGCCCGCTCCGACGATCGTATGCAACTCATCGATAAAAAGGATCACCTCCCCCGACTTCGCCTCGATCTCTTTCAAAACCGCCTTCAGCCGTTCCTCGAATTCACCGCGGAATTTTGTCCCCGCCACGAGGGCGCCCATATCCAGGGCGACAATCTTTTTATTCTTAAGCCCCTCCGGAATGTCCCCTGAAAATATCCGCAAGGCCAGGCCCTCAACGATGGCGGTCTTGCCCACGCCCGGCTCGCCGATCAACACGGGATTGTTTTTGGTCCGTCGGGACAAGACCTGAATCACCCGGCGGATCTCCTCATCGCGGCCGATCACGGGATCCAGCTTTCCCTGGCTGGCCAACGCGGTCAGATCGCGGCCGTATTTTTCCAGCGCCTG
>CAYHZK010000073.1:0-9721 GCA_964361085.1 uncultured Planctomycetales bacterium | reverse complement strand
AAAGGGATCGTCGCGCAATTGATCCAGGGCAAAAAGGTTGAATACGGCTGGATCGGCGTCAGCATCCAGGACCTCGATGACAGCCTGGCCGCGTATTTTAATCTCCCCTCGACGGACGGCGTCATGATCCTGAAGACCTATGAAGACGCGCCGGCGTTTAAGGCGGGGCTTAAAGAAGGCGACGTCATTTTATCCATCAACGGGGTCAAAGTCCGCAACGGCGCGACGTTGATCACGCAGATCAACACCGTTGCCGTCGGCCAAACCGTTGCTCTGGAAATTTTGCGGGACCAAAAAGTCCAGACCATCCCCATCGCGATTGGACGGCGGCCTTCCTTCGAGCCGGCGGAAGAGCCCGCGACGCCGGAGGAAAAAATAGCAGCCGCCCCGCAACCCTGGCGCGGCATCACGGTGCGCGATATCCCCGACGAACTGGCGAAGCAGCTGCGTTTGCCCGGCAACAGCGGTGTTATGATCGTCGATATCCGGAAGAACAGCCCCGATCAGGCGTCGGGGTTGCGCAAGGGAGATGTCATTATCGCCATCAACAAAAAACCTGTCCATAACGCGCAGGATTTCAATGAAGCGATCAAAGACGTCAAGGGAGGCGTTCTCGTCCGGACCCTGCGCGGTTATTTTGTCCTTGAACCCTGATGACATATGATGAAAACAAAGGCCTGTCAGAACCTCAAGCGTTGACGAAGGCCAAAGGGGTCGTTTCCCGTCTTTTCCGGTTTCGCCCCCGCAGTGAACAAGAAATTCGCGCTAAACTTACGGAAAAAGGATTTAGCGGGACGATCATCGCCGAGACGGTGGCGTATTTTAAGAAAATCAGATTGATCGACGACACCCTGTTTGCCCGGGGATGGATCCAGTCTCGGCTCAATAAGCCGTTCGGCATCAAGCGGATCAGGCTTGAACTCAAGGCCAAGGGCGTTGACGAGGAAACGCTCAATCAGGAATTCGGCAAGGCCAAAGAGAATTACAGCGAACCGGACGCGATTTTTCGTCTGGCCGCGAAGCGTTTGAAAACTTATCAATCTTTAGAAAAGGCCGTCGCCAAACGGCGGCTCAGCGGGTATCTCTTAAGACGAGGATTCAGTCCCGGCGCCGTTTCAAAAACTTTAAGAGGAATTTTCAACCATGACGATGACAGCGAATGACATCAGAAAAAAATTTTTAGACTTCTTCGCCTCCAAAGGCCACACGATTGTCGCGAGCGATTCGGTCGTTCCCAAGGACGACCCCACGGTTCTGTTCACGACCGCCGGGATGCAGCAGTTCAAGCGTCAGTTTTTAGGGCACATCGACGATTTCACCCGCGCCGCGACATCCCAAAAATGCCTGCGCACCGATGACCTGGACAAAGTCGGCAAGACCGCGTTTCACCACACCTTTTTTGAGATGCTGGGAAATTTTTCCTTCGGCGATTATTTTAAAAAAGATGCGATTGCCTGGGCCTGGGAATTTTTGACCCAGGTCGTAAAAATCCCCGCCGAAAAACTCTGGGTCTCCGTCTACCACGAAGACACCGAAGCAGAGCGCGTTTGGCTTGAGGATATCCATATCCCGAAAGACCGGCTCGTTAGGCTTGGGGATAAAAGCAATTTTTGGCCGTCGGAAGCCAAAGAAAAAGGCCCCAACGGTCCCTGCGGCCCCTGCTCGGAGATTTTCTACGACTACGGTGTTAATCCCAACTGCGCCAGCGCGACATGCGATCCGGACTGCAGCTGCGGGCGGTTTTCGGAAATTTGGAATCTTGTTTTCACCCAGTTCAACCGCAAAGAGGGCGGCGTCCTGGAACCCCTGCCGAATAAAAACATCGACACCGGCATGGGGCTCGAGCGTCTTGTCGCGGTCGTGCAGGGGAAGAGAACGAATTATGAAACAGATCTTTTTGCGCCAATTTTGAAAGCAATTGATAAGCAGGTTGTTGGACCAAAAGGTCATAGAAAATTAACAGAAGCAGAGAGATATATTATTGCCGATCATATCAGAGCAATAGTTTTTGGCATTGCAGACGGAGTGATGCCTTCAAATGAAGGCCGCGGTTATGTCATTCGAAAGCTTATTGTCGAAATAACAGACTCTGTAGTGAAAATCGGACTCGTCAGCCCAGTTATTCATACTCTAGTTTCGTCTGTAGTTGAGTCAATAGGAGAAACTTATCCAGAAATGGCAAAAAAAGCCGTTGATATAAGCAGAATTATTGAAAAGGTTGAGCAGGCATATATTAAAATTCGTGAAGAAAAGATCCCGGAATTTAAAAGTCTGGCAGAGAAAATTCATAAAAGCAATTTATCTGATCTCGAGAAATATCAGAAAACAGGTGAATTGATGTTTAAGTATAAAGATGAACAAGGATTAAGTTATGACAGCATATTCCGAGCATTAATGGAAGAAAATTTATTGCCGCAGGATAAGGAAACAGCGCAGCTTATCATTGCCCATTACGACAAGCTTATGAATGAGCAAAAAAATCGTTCTCGCGCCGCGAGCAAGATGGCCGGCGATGTTTTCGTCGATACGATCGCCCCGCTCAATGTGCCTAAAACCAAATTCATCGGCTACGAACAGATGGCCGGCGAGGGGAAGATCCTTAAACTTTTCATCAGCGATCAGGACGTCAACGAGGCGAGCGAAGGGGACGCGGTGAAAGTGATTTTAGACAGGACCCCGTTTTACGCCGAGGCCGGCGGGCAGGTCGGCGACAGCGGTTATTTCAACGGCCCTCAGGGGCGGATCCGGATCACCGACACGCAGAAGGTTTCCGACATCTCTATTCACAGCGGCCGGGTCGAGGCGGGCAAATTCACCGCTCATGAAACGGTCAGCATGATCGTCGATGAGGAACGCCGCCTTTCGGTCATGCGCAACCATACCGCGACACATCTTTTGCAGGCCGCCCTGCGAAAGGTTTTGGGGACACACGTGCAGCAGCAGGGGTCGCTGGTGGCCGAAGACCGCCTGCGGTTTGACTTCACGCACCCTGCCGCCATCACGCCGCAGCAAAAGGCGGCGATTGAGGATTTTGTGAATTCCCATGTCCTGGCCTGCGACGGGGTGGACAAAAAAGTCATGTCGCTTGAAGAAGCCAAAAAGAGCGGGGCCCTCGCATTTTTTGCCGAAAAATACGGCAGCACCGTGCGGGTCGTCTCCATCGGCGGCTATTCCAAAGAATTCTGCGGCGGCACGCATTTGAACAGTACCGGCCAGATCGGACTTTTTAAAATCACAAGCGAAAGCGCGATCGCCCAGGGGATCCGCCGCATTGAGGCCAAAACCGGGCACGGCGCGATCAAATTACTCCATGAGCAGGAGCAGCAGTTGAACCAAATCGCCCAGACCTTGAAAGCGCCGGTTGCCGAGGTTTTGGATCGTCTCAACACCCAGACTGCGCGGTTAAAGCAGATGGAAAAAGATTTAGGCCAGTACCGTCTTGAGGCCGTCAAAAATAATCTGGATACGATCCTGATGAATGCCGGCACGATCAAGGACACCAAAATCGTGAACCATATTTTTGAAAATATCGAAATCGACCTCCTGAGAAAAATCTGCGACCTCCTGAGGCAAAAAACGAAGTCTTATGTTATTCTCCTGGGATCACGTCTTCCGGAAAACTGTTATATTCTAGTCGCCGTCAGTGACGATCTTATCGCAACAGGGGTGAAGGCCGACGAGATCATCCGCGAGATCGCGTCTATAATTAAGGGAAGCGGCGGCGGCCGTCCGCAACTGGCCCAGGCCGGCAGCAAGGATGGAAGCAGCCTTAAACAGGCCCTGGATCGTGGAGAAGAGGTCGCGAAGCAAAAATTACTTGCCGTCCGTGAATCTTAAAATTTTTTTCGCTTCACGTTTCACGAGGTGCGCTTCACGAGAAAAATCTTACCTATGAAAATCCTCAAGCAAAACGGCAGCGGCATCGAACAGCTTTATAACCGGTATTTCTTCAGCCACAAACGGCACGTCGAGGAACGGGTCCGCCGCATCATCGAAGATGTCAAGGCCAACGGCGATGCGGCTGTGTTGCGCTACACCCGCAAATTCGACAACGTCAAGCTCGAAGCGAAAGACATCAAGGTTGCCGAGAGCGAGATCAGCGGCGCGTTTCAAAACATCACGAGCGATTTTATCGCGGATCTCAAGACGATCATCCAGAACGTCACGCTTTTTTACAAAAAACAGATCCAGAAGCCCTGCCGCCTCAAGAACGATGAGGGGATTCTGCTGACGGAAAATATTTTGCCCCTGGATTCCGTCGGGATTTATATCCCGGCGGGGACGGCGCCGCTGGTTTCGACGGTTTATATGACCGTTGTCCCGGCAAAAGTCGCCGGGGTCAAGCGGGTTGTCATCATCACACCGCCCGACAAAAACGGGCACATCAATCCGTATATCCTGGCGGTCGCCAATCTTTTGAAGGTGAACGAAATTTATAAGGCCGGCGGCGCCCAGGCCATCGCGGCCATGGCCTTTGGGACCAGGACGATCCCGAGGGTGGATAAGATCGTCGGGCCCGGGAACATTTATGTCACCGAGGCCAAGCGGCAGCTTTTCGGCTATGTCGGTATCGACATGCTGGCCGGGCCTTCGGAGCTCGTTGTGATCGCGAACCGGTCGAGCAACGCGGAGTTTGTCATCGCCGATCTGGAGGCGCAGATGGAGCACGTCGGCGGGCTTTCGATTCTGATCACCAATTCGCGGCAGTTATTGAAAATTGTCCGCCAGCGCGTTGCCGGCGGTTACGGGATTTACGCCAAGAACATGGAAGAGGCGGTTGAAATCGCCAACCGCCTCGCGCCCGAACATTTGCAGATTTTAACCAGCAACCCCCGGAGCCTGGCGAAAAAAATCAGAAACGCCGGAGCCGTCTTTTTGGGGCCGTACAGCCCGACGGCGCTGGGGGATTACGCGGCGGGCCCGAGCCACGTCCTGCCGACCTTAGGCACAGCACGGTTCTTTTCGGGGTTATGCACGTCGGACTTTACAAAAAAAAGCCATGTGATTTCCTACACCAGAAAAGCCCTGGAAAAAATCCGTAAGCCCATCGAGAAAGTGGCGATCATTGAAGGGTTAAAAAAACATTCGGATTCGATTCATGTGAGGTTTGTATAAATAATCGTGAAGCGTACCACGTGAAGCGTGAAGCGCAAAAATGAGGACAATCAAATGACACAACGCACGGCGGTTCTGGAGCGCAAGAGCAAAGAAACCGAAATCAAGGCCGAGCTCAACGTCGACGGGAAGGGTGAGACCAGGATCAAAACCCCCATCGGCCTTCTGGACCACATGCTTGAACTGTTCTCGTTTCACGGCTATTTTGATTTGAAGTTGGAGGTCAAAGGCGACACCCACATCGACATCCATCACACCAACGAGGACATCGGCATCGTGCTGGGAAAGATTTTTAAAAAGGCGCTGGGCGAAAAAGAAGGGATCCGTCGCTTCGGCTCGGCTTTCGCGCCCATGGAAGCGACGCTGGGACATTCGGTGGTGGACATCAGCGGACGAGGATACTCGAAACTTTCACTTCATGGTTCTCATGCCGTAAAAATTCCAGAAATTAATAAGGAAGATAATTATACGTTCCAGCATCTCGAACATTTCTTGGAATCTTTAGCCCATCAATTGGGCGCAAATATTATTGTCACCATCAACAACCCAAGTGACTCCGCGGATTTGCATACCGTTATGGAAACGGTTTTTAAATCCTTAGGCATGGCCCTGGATCAGGCCACGCAGATCGACCCCCGCCGGGAAGGTGCCGTGCCGTCGACGAAGGGGATTATTGACTAAGTTGATACTCGTATCTCGTAGTTCGTATTTCGAAAAACCAGAAATCATAGACCAACTGAAATTCCCTGAGATACGTTATACGAGATACGGAATACGAAATACGGTTTTTATATGATCGCCATCATCGATTACGAAATGGGTAACTTGCGCAGCGTTCAAAAGGCCTTGGAAAAGGCCGGCGCCCAGACTGTCATCACCGACCGGGCCGTCGATCTTAAAGAGGCCGACAAGATTGTGTTGCCCGGTGTCGGCGCCATCAGGCCGGCGATGGAAAAACTTACGGAGCTTAAAATCATCCCCGCCATCAAGGACGCGATCGATGAGGGCAAGCCGTTTTTGGGGATTTGCCTGGGGCTGCAACTCCTTTTTGAAACCAGCTCCGAAGGCGGCCAGGTCAAGGCCCTCGGCATTTTGCCCGGCGTTGTCAAACGGTTTACCGCACTCAAAGTCCCGCACATGGGCTGGAACCAGCTTCATATCCCCGAGGATTCCGCCTGCCCGTTGTGGGAAGGATTCCCGCAGGACGGCGAGGTTTATTTTTGCCACTCCTACTACGTCGAGCCGCGGAACAAAAAGATTGTCGCTGCGAGAACCGACTACGGGATCACCTTCGCCTCCGCCGTCTGGCAGGACAACATCTTTGGGGTCCAGTTTCACCCCGAGAAAAGCCAGGATGCCGGTCTGGAAATCCTCGGCAACTTCGCCCGGCTATGATCCTCTTTCCCGCGATCGACATCAAGGACGGCAAGGTCGTGCGTCTGCGGCAAGGAAAATTTTCCGACGTCACGGAATATTCTCAGGATCCCGTGGCCATGGCCGAACACTGGGTCGCGGAGGGGGCCGCGTATTTGCACGTCGTTGACCTCGACGGCGCGCGGACCGGCGAGATGAAAAATTTCGCGATCATCAGCCGCATCGCCGGAAAAGTCTCTGTGCCCGTTCAGATGGGCGGCGGCATCCGCACCGAAGACGATATTGAGCGGTTATTGAAGGCCGGGCTTCGCCGGGTTGTCCTCGGAACCCGGGTCATTGAGAATCGCGGCTTTCTTAAAAACATCCTCAGGCGCTGGCCCGACAAAATCGCCGTGAGTCTGGACTGCTCCGAGGGCAAGGTCACGCAAAAAGGATGGACAGTTATCACGGATTTGCGGGCGGTTGATTTCGCGCGAGAATTGGAAGCGCTGGGCCTCCGGTGCCTCATTCACACCGACATCAAAACCGATGGGATGCTCACGGGCCCCAACTTTGCGGCGCTGGAAGAACTGCTTGCTGCCGTCACGATCCCGGTCATCGCGTCCGGCGGCATTGCCAAAATCGAGGATATCCAAAAACTTCTTTCGCTTAAAAAAAAGTATCCCCATTTGCTGGGCGCGATCACGGGGAAGGCGATTTATGAAGGGGCTCTTGACTTGAAGGAGGCGCTTGCGTTATGCTCACCAAACGGATAATCCCGTGCCTCGACGTCAAGGACGGCCGGGTCGTCAAGGGCGTCAACTTTGTGGCCTTGCGTGACGCCGGGGACCCGGTCGCGATCGCCGAAGGGTACGACCGCAGCCAGGCGGATGAAATCGTTTTTTTGGACATCACGGCCAGCCACGAAAAACGGCCGATCCTTTTGAATATCGTGAAGGCCACGGCCGAAAAGGTTTTTATGCCCCTCACCGTCGGGGGCGGGATCAACACGCTCGAGGATATTCGCTCGCTCCTTGCCGCCGGGGCGGATAAAGTTTCGATCAATTCCGCCGCGGTTAAAAATCCGCAGTTGATCAAGGACGCCTCGGACCGTTTCGGCAGCCAGTGCATTGTCGTCGCAATCGACGCCAGGAAGAACGGCGATCATTGGGACGTGTATATCAACGGCGGCCGGGTGCGCACCGAAAAAGAGGCTGTGAGCTGGGCCAGAGAGGCCGCGGGGCTGGGCGCAGGAGAGATCCTTTTGACCAGCATGGACTGCGACGGGACCAAAGACGGTTATGATCTGCCGCTGACCCGCGCGATCGCCGATGCCGTCAATATTCCCGTCATCGCCTCGGGCGGGGCCGGGACAATCGAACATTTTGCGGACGTTTTCAAAAAGACAAAGGCCGACGCGGCGCTGGCGGCTTCGGTGTTTCACTACGGAGAAATCGCCATCCCGGACGTTAAAAAATTTTTGAAAAAAGAAAACATTGAGGTCCGAGTATGAACGAAACGGAAAAAATCGAACTGACGGCTGCCGATCTGGACAAACTCAAATTCGACAAAGACGGCCTGATCCCGGCAATCGTTCAGGATTACAAAACCAAAGACGTCCTCATGATGGCCTATATGAACTTCGATTCTTTGAAAGAAACGGTCAAGGTCGGCAAGACCTGTTTCTGGTCGCGCTCCCGTCAGAAATACTGGGTGAAGGGCGAGACCTCCGGGCATTTTCAATTTGTGAAATCGATCGCCTACGACTGCGACCTCGACACCCTGTTGATCAAGGTCCGGCAAGTCGGCGCCGCGTGCCATACGTTTAAGAAGAGTTGTTTTTATCGGAAAATTAAAAGCGTGAAGCGAGCCAAAAATTCTAATCCAAATTGAATATGCATTTCCCATCCCAAGACGAATTTTTAAAGTTGACGCAAAAAGGCAACCTCATTCCGGTCTACCGCGAGATTCTTGGGGATTTGGACACGCCGGTCTCCGCGTATTTGAAATTGACGGCTCAGGAGCGGCAGAACGGTCAGCCGTCGTTTTCTTTTCTTCTGGAATCCGTCGAGGGCGAAGAAAAAGTGGCGCGCTATTCTTTCCTGGCCAAGAATCCGGAACTGGTCGTCCGCAGCAAAGACCGCGATCTTGAAATCCTTCGTTTTGAAAACGGGCAACCCAAAACGGAGACGATCACAATCACAGAGACACCGCTGACGCATCTGCGGGACATCATGTCTCAATACCGTTTTGTCGGTATCCCCGGCTTGCCGCCGTTTTGCGGGGGGATGGTCGGCTACCTCGGCTATGACGTCGTCCGGTTTTTCGAACGGCTGCCCGACAAGCCTCAGGACGACCTCAATCTCCCGGACACGCTTCTCATCCTCGCGAAAAACCTCGTCATCTTCGACCACCTCAACCACAAAATCAAAGTCGTCAGCTGCGTTCACGTCAAAGACGGCGCGACAGAACAGGATAAAATCAGCGCGTATCAAAACGCTTTGCGTCAGATGGATGATTTGGTGAGTGAAATCAATAAACCATTGGCAGCGAGAATGCCGGAGTCTGTGCGCGCGGCGACTGCGACGGAAAGTGTTGAATCGAATTTTTCGAAAAGTCAGTTTTTGACAATCGTAAAAGAAGCCCAAAAGAAAATCCTGGCCGGCGACATCATCCAGGTCGTGCTTTCGCAGCGTTTTCAAATGCCGCTTAAGACCGGACCGTTTAACATCTACCGCATGCTGCGGGCCCTCAACCCTTCTCCCTATATGTACTATCTCCACTTCGGCGACATCCAGATTGTGGGCTCGTCCCCGGAACTCCTAGTCCGCTGCGAAGACGGTGTTGTCGAAACCCGGCCCATCGCCGGAACCCGCCCGCGCGGCAAGGACGAAAACGAGGATGAGGCCCTGGCCAAAGACCTTTTGAGCGACCCTAAAGAAAAGGCCGAACACATCATGCTCGTCGATCTGGGCCGCAATGACGTAGGCCGGGTCTGCACCCTAGGGTCAATCCAGATTTCGGAGTTCATGACGATCGAAAAATATTCCCACGTCATGCACATCGTCAGCAACGTCCGGGGAAAACTTAAAAAAGGCCAGGACGCCTTTGACGTCCTCAAGGCGACATTCCCGGCCGGCACGGTTTCGGGGGCGCCGAAGATCCGCGCCATGGAAATCATCGACGAACTCGAGAATGTCTCTCGGGGGCCGTACGCGGGGTGCATCGGGTATTTCAGCTTTTCGGGGAATCT
>CAYHZK010000072.1:0-10041 GCA_964361085.1 uncultured Planctomycetales bacterium | reverse complement strand
CAGGATCTCCGATAAAAAGACAAAGAGTTTCGGCATTGGTGAACCCCATCGTCGTTACCGGCTGCGCGTCACGCCGGCCTTGGCGCAGTCTTTCTTTACAGGGCACCGGGAACACCACGGCGAAACCGGGTTACACACATTCTGACCCCACGTCACCAACAGGGCGTTGTATTCCATCCAGTATTTTTTCGGCAGCTTTTTACGCAGGGCCCATTCGGTTTCGTGCGGCGTCCGGGTTTTGACATAACCCAGCCGGTTCGAAATGCGATGCACGTGGGTATCCACGCACATCGCCTCCTGACCAAACCCTTCGGTGAGGACAAGGTTGGCGGTCTTGCGCCCGACGCCCTTCATGGCGAGAAGGGCCTCCATATCACCGGGCACGCGGCCGCCGAACTTCTCGATCATATCCCGGCAGATGCCCAGGATGCGCCCGGCCTTGGTTTTGTAAAACCCGACGGGATAAATCGCCTTTTCAATGTCGGCGGCCGATAATTTGAGCATCGCCTCCGGGGAGTCCGCCAGGGCAAAAAGACGTTCCGAGGCGGGGAGCGTCGTTTCGTCTTTGGTCCTGAGGCTCAGGATGCACGAGATGAGGACATGGAAGGGATTTTTCCAGCGCTTCCCGACTAAGGTCACCGAAGGATCCGGCAGATCTTTCATGGCCTTGCGCAGGGCGGCAACGACTCGGTCAATGTTATCGTTCGTCACGGGCACGGAAAATGTCCTTCCATAATTGGCGGGGAATGCCGATATCGGCGACGATGATCCTGCCGGCCACTTGTGGCCCATCGTTTTTGTAAAATCCTTTTTTGGGCAAGGTGAACGTCACCGTCGCGGCGGCGATGACGCAGGCACCGTGGATCTTGCCCGTCGTCGCGTCCAGTCCTGAAGGGACATCGACGGCCACCACATTTTTTCCGGAACCGTTGATCGCCGCAATAAGGCTTTTGACCGGTTCCTCGACGTCGCGATTCAATCCCACGCCAAAGATCGCGTCGACAATCAGACCCGCCCGCGAAATGGCCCGACGGACATCCTGCCCCCCGGCCGCGATCTCGACGATGGGATAACCGCAGTTTTTCAAAATCCGGTAATGCACCGCGGCGTCCGCCTTCAGGCCGACGGCCTTTCCGACTAAAAAAATCTTGACCCTCATCCCGGCGCTCACAAGGTGACGGGCGGCCACAAGGCCGTCACCGCCGTTATTTCCCATCCCGCAGAAAATCACAACGGGACCTTTGGAGCAGGCGGCGGATTCTCGCGAAATGAATTCAGCGACGGCCCGGCCCGCGTTTTCCATGAGCACGAGCGAAGGGATGCCGGTCTTTTCAATCGCGATCCGGTCAAGCGTCTGAATTTGAGCTGCCGTGACGGGCCTGTATTTCAACATAACAATCGCCGGACTTTGTGTGACGGGAAAGATGCGTTGAACGATCAGAACGACCGGTAACCCATTTCTTCTAAAAGGGAAGGATTGTCGCGCCAGTTCTTTTTGCTTTTAACATAGATCTCGAGAAAAACCTTGCTCCCGAGCAATTCTTCGAGTTCCCGGCGGGCTAATGTTCCCACCCTCTTCAAAACCTGGCCTCCTTTGCCGATCACGATGGCTTTCTGCGAATCCCGCTCGACCAAGACAAGCGCCTGGATATGCAGGATTTTGTCCTTCCGCTGTTCCATCCCCTCGATCATGACGGCAAGGGCGTGAGGAACTTCATGCTCCATGCTGCTCAAGAATTTTTCGCGAATGATATCGGCGATGACCATTTTTTGCGGGATATCGCAGACCGTGTCCGTCGGATACAGGGCCGGACCGACAGGGAGAAATTGAAAGACAATATCCAAAAGGGCGTCGATATTCTTTCCGCTCTTCCCGGAGAGAGTCAACATCGTCAGGGCCGTGTTGTCCTGAACCGGCTTGCCCGTGACCCGTTCCCAGAGGCTGATATACTCGGGCAGATGTTTGCCCTTCATATCCATTTTATTCAACCCGAGGATCACGCGCGCGGGAAGGGCGCTCAAACGCCTGACCAACTCCTCTTCCTCCGGCCCGACGGAATCGTTGGCGTCGACAAGATGGATGACGCAATCGGCCTCATGGGTTGTTCCCAGGGCCGACTCATTCATGAATTGATCCAGCCGGTCGCGGTTGGGATGAACGCCCGGTGTATCCATGAAAATGATCTGCCCGCGTTCGTCATTGTAAATCCCGCGGATCCGGCTGCGGGTGGTCTGCGGAACTTTTGAAACGATGGCGACCTTTTCTCCGAGAATGGCGTTCAATAATGTCGACTTCCCGACGTTGGGCCGGCCGACAATCGAAACCATCCCGCAACGAAATTCTTTGTTGTCCTTTTTATCGATCATAAAATTCCCTCAAAACCTCTTTTGAAATAACTTCTAAACTCCGCTCACCCTTTCCGATATTTCAAAACCGTGACCACAACCGCGGTAAAAAAAACAATATTGGTGACATTGAAAGCGCGCCAGACGATGTCTTCGGAACGCAGGCCGGACGGGGCCATCAGCAGGATGCACACCCATACGCCCAGCGCCCACGGAAGGCTGATATCCCGGGATGAACGGCGCTTGACCATCTTGATAATCAGCGGGATATTCCACAGCGGCAAAACCACGGCGGCAACCAGCCCCACTTTTTCTATCCATACGTCCGGCACAGATCTCCCCCTGTCAATAAGAAATAAAATCCAGCAATTCTTTTTTTCGATGTTCCACCTTTTCCGGCGTCAGCGTCGCGGTTTTTTCCAGGCCGAACCCTTCGACGTTAAACGAGGCCAGGGTGGTGCCGTAGATCAGGGCGGTTTTCAAGGTCTTTGCATTGATTGTCCTGGCCTTGCTCAAATAACCCATGAGCCCGCCGGCAAAGGTATCGCCCGCGCCCGTCGGGTCTTTGACCTCGTCGACAGGATAAGCGGGAAAAGAAAACTTGACCGTATCGCTGTAAAAAAGGACACCGTGCTCGCCTTTCTTGATCACCACCAGCTGCGGCCCCAGGCGCCGCAGGGCCCTGGCCGCCCTGATGAGATTCTGCTCCCCCGAAAGGCTGCGCGCCTCGCCGTCATTGGCGACAAAAAGATTGACCCGTTTCATCAGCTTCAAAAGTGACTCCCGCTTGTGGTTGATCCACAGATTCATGCTGTCTAAGCCCACCATCCTGGGTTTTTGCATCATGGACAAGAGCCCCATCTGGATGTCGGGATCGATATTCGCCAGAAAAACATTCGGGATCCCGCGTTGATGCTGGGCCACCTCCGGATCAAATCCGACGAGCACCCCCAGTTCGGTCGCGAGCGTCAGGGCCGTGTTCAAGTCCTCTTTCTTATATTCCCCCTCCCAGCGAAAACTCTTGCCGTCTCCGGTTTTCAGCGAAGACAGGTTGATGCCTTTTCGCTTTAAAAGGCTGATATGGCGCTGCGGAAAATCCTTCCCGATCACCGCGACCAGATGAACATCGGTGAACAGCCGGGCGCTCATCGCAAAATGCGTCGCGGAACCGCCCAGCATCTCCCGCCGCTCGCCATGCGGCGTTTTCACGTTGTCCAGCGCCACGGTTCCCAAAACCAGTAAACTCATCTCCGTCTCCTTATCGTTATTCCGCCAAAACAAAAAAACCTATTGCCGTTCCGAGTGCAACAGGTTAAAACCCCTGAGAATCAATCCATGGACCTGAAAATATGGGTCTGTTCCTGCGCGACGTTAAGCCAGTTCCTTAAGCAGGACAGCGTAGGCTTCATTGATCCGCTGCAATCGCATCGTCGCAATCGTGACGGAGACCCCGTTCCTGTTCTGCAGACGATCGGGATGATATTTCAAAGCGAGTTGTCGATAAGCGCGTTTCACGTCGCCCTGAGTCGCTCCGGGCTCCAGGCCCAATCTCCAGTAATAATAAAGCGGGACTTCTTTCAAGAAGCCCGACGCAATATCTTCCCGATCCCAAAGCCGCACGCCCAGGGCCGTCCCCATGTCTTCCATCACCGTCTTCTGCTGCAAACGCTTCATTCCAATTTGCGAAGCAAAATAAAAAAAAGCCTTCAACACAACCAGTCTCTCGTCGTAAGTCAGGATGCCGCAAAACTGCCCGCACAACACCTTAAGGTCAAAATCTTCTTCTAAAGCGACGGACAACGTCTGCTCGATCGCTTCCCGTCCGGAGGAGTCCTCGTCCCTCTTTTTCAGCATGTTCAAGGCCGCGTTGATTTTATAAGGCTCGCGAGATCCCGTCATTTTAATAAGACAGGACAACGCGGCAATCAAATTCAATTCAAATCTCTGGCTTTCGTTCAGATGGAGATACGGTCTCATCATGAAAATTTCAGCTTGTCTTCCTTCCGCATCGCTTCTCGGGCGGAAGCGACAAGCCGCTCGTTTTCCAGCGCGTTCTTGTCCCGGATCTTTTTCTGATCCTCGGACGTGATGCGCTCCTTGCTGAATTTCTCGCCGATCTTAAAACGCGAGACCAGCTTCAACAACTCCTGCGACTGCGCCGCCATCTCCTCGGAAGACGCGGCCAGCTCCTCCGCCGCCGTCGCGTTCGATTCCGTGATCGAGGAGTTCTCCTCCATCGACGCCGCCTGCTCCTGTGTGGCCGCCGAGATCGTTTTAAGCTGCTCCGCCACTTTCTGGATATCGCCGACCATTTTCTTCAGGCTCTCCCCCGCCTCCCCCGACAGCTCAACCCCGCGCTGCACCTGCCGGGTGCTGTCTAAAATCAGCGTCTTGACGTCTTTCGCGGAATTCGCACTCCGTTCCGCCAGCTTCCGGACCTCATCCGCCACAACCGCGAACCCCTTGCCGTGCTCCCCGGCGCGGGCCGCCTCGATGGCCGCGTTCAGGGCCAGCAGATTCGTCTGCTCGGCGATATCCGTGATGATCTCAACCGCCTCCGTGATCTGTTTGGAACTCTTTTCGATCGCGTGCATGGCCTCGATGGTGTTGGTCATGCTCTGCCCCGTCGTCTGCGCGTTGCCGGCGATGGCCTGGGCCATGTCGCTGGCGGTCGAGGCGTTGGTGGCGTTGGACTGGACGGAACTGGTCAGCTCCTCAAAACTCGCGGACTGCTGCTGGGCCCCGTCGGAAATCTGCTGAGAATTGTGCGAGATATCATCGGTCGCGGCCCCCAGTTGATTGGCGGAATCCTTCACCTGAGAGATGATGCTTTCGATTTTCGCGGTAAATTTATTGAATCCGGCGGCCAATTCGCCCAATTCATCCTCCGTGACAATATTCAACCGTTTTGTGAGATCGCCGTCTCCTTCCGCCAAATCCGACATGCGGCTGGTCAAATAAAAAACCGGTTTGATGACAACCCTGATCAAAACCATAAAAATCAGGACTCCCAGGAAGAGAGACAAAAAAATGTTCGACATCGCCAGGATGGAGTTCTGCTTGCTCAACGTCTCAATCATGGTCACGGAGTCTAAAAAAGCCTTGTATTTTTTATCATAATAAACATCAATCATCTCCTTGAGCTCTTTCGCCAGAGCGGCAATCTTGCCTAAATCCGGCGCGACTTTCGACAATTCTCCCGTGCTGAAATAGGTGTTGGCAATCCCGAGGCTGAGGTTGACATATTTTGTGAATCTGTCCTCTATTTCCACCAAACTTTGATCTTTCTGTACGGCTAACAATTTCTCCATCTCCGCCGTAAAATCTTTTGCCTCCTCCTTGATCGCCGCCAGTTTTTCTGTTTCTTCATCTTTAATAATAACGCTCATGGCTTGTTGAATGTCCGGGACAATGCGCCGGAACTTCTCAGCGGCGATGAGGCCGGGAAAGGTGATCTGATTGATCACAAAGGAGGCCTGGATGATTTTAGCGGCGTTCCTCTTCGACATGATAGCGCTGCCGGTCAAGAAGATAATAAAAAGAAAAACCCAGAAGCCAAGTTTGAACAATAAAGTTTTTCTATGGAATGCTTGTGTCATTGTCGTTCCTCATCATTCCGGGTAGAGCTATCCCCTTGAATACCCATCCTGTTCCTCCTTAAGTTTGACTGTCGCCTTCCCCCCGCGGGAACGGCTCCCCTTTTCTGGCCGGCCCGTTTCTGCGTCCGGCGGCGTCCGGGAGGACGCCGTTCCCGGGGATCATCAATCAAGAAACCAAAAACCCTATTCCATGATACTGACTTGTTTGACGGACCCGTCCAAATCGGCTTCGTCGATATAGCCGATAGCGCCGGGATCGCCGGCCACCTTCTCGATCACCAGCTGCGTGCTGCCCACAATCTCGGGGGCGGCCTTCCCCCCAATGACAGCTTCCGAAATCCAGTGGCTTTCCATGTCCTGAACGGATTTTTCCAGAAAAAATGTTGATAATTCCTGCCGCTTTTTATTATCCTTGGGCTGATCAAAACGCGAGACCTTTTCACCGTTGTCCCATTTTGTCTGTTTGCCGAGATAGATTCTCTTCAAAACACTCTTCTCAATGCTGGACTTGGGATTGGATTTATTCACGATCACCACAACCTTGGCGCTCGCCTCCGTCAGCGAGCCTGTCAACATCAGGCCTGAAAACACCAGCGTGATAACTCCGCATTTCTTCAACAATCTCATATATCTCTCCTCTCCTTTATTTCAAAACGATCCCAATTTTTCCATAGAATCTCCTTTTAGAAAAAGATAACGGCCGACCCGAGGAACCCGCTGTACTCTTCGCGCGTTCTGTTATCCGGCGTATCGCGAAAAACCTCCGCTTTCAAAGAAATCGCGGGGATCGGCTGATATCGCAGCCCGGTCGTATGGCGGACAGCGTCATCCGGATCATCAATGAGGCTGCTGTCATCCCTGGAGTCTAACCGGTAAAAGGCGGTCCATTTGGGCAAAAATCTATAACTGGGCTGGACATAATATCCCAACTCCGACGCCGCGTTGCCTTCCGGGTTGTTCTGCGCGATCTCGGTCAACAGCTCGAAGTTGCCGATATTGATCTGCGTCTCCGCGCCCCACATCACCTCATAGGTCGTCGAAGCGTTTTCTCCGATATAGGTCGACCCCGAAACATCAAAGCGGTCAAACAACGGGATGTGCGCGGTCAGTTTTCCGCCGACAACCTTGTTTTCGTTGGCATCGTTGTTGGCCGGGTCCGCGGCCTCGCCGTTGCCGACAAAGACATTGTAAGTTCCGCCCCAGTCATTGTCAAAATAGTGGGTCCCGTAAACGGATACCCCGTTGGTGTCAAACGGGAATACGCGTTTCACAAGAAGCGGGCGGGATGTTGAAACTGTTGTTGAAGGGTAATGATTGATCGTCCAGTATTGCGGCAGCAAAAGCAACCCGCCGCGGATATTGAACTCGTCGCTGTGGTTCCACTCCAGCCATGTTGTTTCAACGATAATCTCCCCGTATCCCGTGACGGCACCCCCTGTCCCGGCCACATGAGGGGCGTACTCAAACTCAATCTCGGAAAAGAAATGCCATTCCTGGATTCTTTTATCAAAGAATATGGAAAGGTGATGCTGCTTAAATTCACTGGGGCTGCCTTTTTTATCATCATTAGCATATTCAAGATCATAATACCCGGTGATCTTCACAAGTTGATCCATCCGGTCCCGGAGCGTCAGGACATCCCTTTTGACCTCGGACGTTTCCCCGGAGGAGCCGGCGACGGATTCCGTCCGCATGGTTTTTTGCTCGTTCATCTGCGTCTGCATTTGCTGAATCGTGCTTTGCAGCTGGGTGATCGTGTTGGCCATATCACTGAGCTGCGCCTGCAGTTCTTCCATCGTTGCGGCGGCCCCGGGGGAAGGGCTGCTTCCCAAAATCAGGCCCCCCAGCAACCATGCGAATAATCGAAACGGAAACCGACTTTTCATAACAACGACCTCCTTTTAATATTTTTCATATGGATTCCCTGTTAAACTTGTCCTTCCGCCCTCCGGATTTTCATTCATCCTCCCTTGTTCAGCGTTTAACCTCTTTTCTCCTGTCACTCTCCAAGCGCCTTTTTGATCGATGAAATCACGCGGGCCTCCTCAAAAGGCTTGACGATATAATCCGTGGCCCCGGCGCGGATGGCCCGCATCAGGGATTCTCTCTGGTCGATGGCCGTCACCATAACGATCTTGGCGTTGACGTCCCCGCCTAAGATCTCTTCCATGGCCTCAATCCCGTCCTTTTCCGGCATGACGATATCCATCGTGACGAGATCGGGTTTCAGCTCTTTATACCGTTCGACGGCCTCCTTCCCGTTGCCGCATTCGGCAACCACGGTGTAGCCGTGATCCTGAAGGATATCTTTCAGCATGAGCCGGATGATCGGGGCATCATCAACAACAAGAACACGTTTTGCCATAGCATCACCTCTCTACAGGGTATTAACGATATAACTTAAGATTTTTTCGCTCTCAGCCACGGGGACGACAAACATGTGGCAGTCGATATAATGTTTCACGACCTCAAATTTACTTTCAATGATGAAAATTTCATTGCTCTCCTTGGCCGCCCTCACGATGTATTCATCAAAAACCGTTCCCGCGTAATCGTGAATGACCGTCGGGGGAGTCGGCTTGATCGAGATATGGAAATCGGTCGAAAAGACATTCGAGATGGAGCTGGCCAGGATATTCCCGATCTCCTGCACCGCGCTTTGGGCATAGATATCAAATTCTTTTGTCGTCCCGGGCGCCCGGCGCAACATCAAATCGGCCAGGATAAAACTGTCTTCGGGTTTCACAAAAAATAAAAACTTAAAACCGACATCCCCCTTCAGATCGATAAAAGTCCCCACCACCTCGTCATTATTCTTGCCGATCCTCTCCGTGACCTGCGAGATATCGGCGAGATGAGAGTCTTCCATGGCAATCCTGGCGCCGCCCCTCACGAGTTTCGACAGCACCTGGGACGATTTGTCGATGCTCAATTGGGCGATCACCCGGAGAGCCCGGTTCATTCCAATCTTTCCGTTCATCTCAATACTCCTTTTCGTCTTCTCCCATAATCCGGCATTTGACCTTCCCGCTGGAAAGATCAAATTTGATTTTATACCCTTTCTCCCCGCCCGTTTTAGAGGCAATGATATTGATGCCCATGTTTTTTAAAACAGCCCTCGACGCTTCTTCATTATTGCGTCCGATATCATAGGAGACATCCTTGAGAATTCGGGCGCCCCCGAAAATCTTGGCCACGAAATCCCTGTCCTCCAGCCCGAAAGCCGTTTTCAATTGATGCAAAAGCTCCGGGATCCCGCTGTCGGCGAATTTTGCCTTCTTGACGCCGTTCCTGTTGCCGGCGTCCCCCATGCGCCCCAGCATCAGGTGCAGCATGCCGCCGACCCGGCGCTGGGGATGATACAAACAAACGGCGATGCAGGATCCGACGCTGGTCGTGATGACATCCGGGGCCTTCCCGATTTTAATGTCGGCAACGCCGACGACGATCAAAGAATCAGTCCCATTCATGTTTTATTTCGACTCCCTGATGATGGCCGCCGGGTCCAAAATCAGGGCGACACGGCCATCGCCTAAAATCGACGCCCCCGTGATGCCCACAACGCTGGCAAAATGGTCGGACAACGATTTGATCACGATTTCATCCTCGCCGATCAGGGCATCCACAACAACACCCAGATGGCTTTCTCCGTCGGTGATGATCACCATTCTCTTATCCTTGACGCCGTCGCGGTTTTTCCCTTTAATCCTGATGACGGACTCAAGCTCCACCAGACTCAGGGCGTGCCCGCGGATTTTGACCGTCGGATTGCCGTCGATCGAATAAATATCGTCGACCGGCACCTTCACGATCTCGGTGACCCCTTCGATGGGGATGGCGTAAACTTCGTCTCCCACAATGACGAGCAGGGCTTGAATGATGGCCAGCGTTAACGGGATTTTCAATAAAAACGTCGTCCCCTTCCCGAGCTCCGTCTGGATATCGATCACACCGTCGACGGACGCGATGATATTTTTCACGACGTCCATCCCGACCCCGCGGCCGGAAAGGCCGGTGACCTGTTCGGCGGTGCTGAACCCGGGCAGGAATATCAAACTGAGCTTTTCCTTCTCGGTCATCGCGTTGGCGCGGTCCT
>CAYHZK010000071.1:0-10043 GCA_964361085.1 uncultured Planctomycetales bacterium | reverse complement strand
CACGAACACCTCGCCGTGCTGATACGGGTTCATGGTCCCCGGGTCGACATTGAGGTAGGGATCGCATTTGATCATCGAGGTCGAGAGGCCCCGCGCCTCGAGCAGTTTGCCGATAGAAGCCGCGGCCAGCCCTTTGCCCAGGCTTGAAACAACACCGCCGGTTATAAAGATGAATTTTGTCATGATTGATTTATCCTGCTCGTCGACAATTTGCTGCCGGTCCTCTCCGGCCCGCCTCACTGTCTCGGCGGGCGTTCGCAGTCTTGTTCCGGCTTACTCGCCGGAACGCTCACCCTCCAACAAATATTTACTTTTATTTTCCGGAATCCGCACGGGATACTTGCCGGTGAAACAGGCGTCGCAGAAATTTCCGGCATTTTTTACGACGGACAACATGCCTTCCCGGCTCAAATATTCGAGCGAGTCCACCTGAATGAATTCCGCAATCTCTTTAACCGTCTTATTGGCCGCGATCAGCTCTTCGGCGCTTGGAAAATCGATCCCGTAAAAACAGGGAGACTTGATCGGCGGGCACGAGATCCGCATGTGGATCTCTTTGGCCCCCGACTGACGCAGGACTTCGATACGGTTGCGGCTCGTTGTGCCGCGGACAATCGAGTCCTCGACGACGACGACACGCTTTCCTTTCAGGATATCGGCGATGGGATTGAGTTTAATCCGCACCCTGAAATCCCGCAGGAACTGGGTCGGTTGAATAAAGGTGCGGCCGATGTAATGATTGCGGATCATCCCGATTTCAAAGGGGATGTTCAATTTCTTCGCGTACCCCAGGGCCGCGTACATGCCGGAATCCGGGATGGGCATGACGAAATCGGCCTGGACCGGATGCTCAATGGCCAATTGCTCGCCCAAATGCTTGCGCACCTGGTAAACATTATCGTCAAAGATGTGGCTGTCGGGACGGGCAAAATAAATATTTTCAAAGATGCAGTGGGCCTTCTTTTCTCCTTTGTCCCGGGGGAGAAAACACGATTCGAGCTTGTTGCCGTTGATGATCACAATCTCGCCGCATTCGATTTCGCGAACAAACTTGGCGCCGATGATATCCAAAGCGCAGCTCTCGCTGGCCAGGACATAACTGTCCTCCAGTTTTCCCAGGCACAACGGCCGGAATCCCTGAGGATCGCGGGCCCCGACAATTGTTTCACCGACGAGGAGGACCAGAGAAAACGACCCTTCCAGCTGCGACAGGACGTCGATAAACCACGTCTTTAAATTTCCGTTTTTCGTCCGCGCCAGAAGATGGATGATGATCTCCGAGTCCATCGTTGTCTGAAAGATCGCGCCCTCTTCTTCCAAACGCTTATAAAGCTCTTCGGTGTTCGTCAGATTGCCGTTGTGGGCGACAGCCAGCGGACGGTTGCGGTGGATGACCAAAAACGGCTGGATATTTTTGTAATTACTGGATCCGGTCGTCGAATACCGGCAATGACCGATCGCGGTCGATCCTTTCAGGCTTGCCAGGGATTCCTCGGTGACGGCATCGGCGACGAGCCCGGAATTTTTGACGACATGAATATCTTTGCCGTCGAACGAGGCGATCCCCGCGGCTTCTTCCCCGCGATGCTGCAACGCATAAAGTCCTAAAAAAGCGACCTTCGAGGCATCTTTATGATTGGAAATGCCGATAATACCGCACACAACAGACTCCTTAACATTAGGAATTTATCAGGATTTTCGAATTTGGATGAGATGCGAGGCGCAACCGAGGATCGAAGCGAGGCGTACTAAACAGTACGTTGAGCGAGAACCGGAGGTTGCAACGAAGCAGATCGCCAAATACGAAAGTCCTCATTAAAAAGATAACGCCCGGGACAATTATCTGTCGCCGGACGGTACAGGGGTTGCTTTTTTCGCGTAATAATCCTGCAAGGACTGAACCTTAAATTCCCTGCTCAACATGGTCTCAATTCCATTGACCGCCGCCCAGGCGCCCTGGAGTGTCGTGATACAAGGAACGTTGTGCAAAATAGCCTCGGCGCGGATCGCGCGCATATCGGATTGGCTTTTCTGGCCGGACGGTGTGTTGATAATCAAGTTTATCTCATTTTTCCGAATCAATGTCAACAGATTGTTTTTTCCTTCTCCGTGTTTGTCCACGGTCTCAACCTTAACTCCGCTCGACAGCAAAACCTTGGCCGTGCCGCGGGTCGCGACCATGCTGAATTTCATATCAATCAGTCTTTTCGCAAGAAAAACAATATGCCGTTTATCCTCATCCTTGACGCTGATGAAAATTTTTCCCTGCCTGGGAAGGTTCTGATTGGCCGAGATCTGGGACTTGGCGAAGGCCTCTCCAAAGGTGGAGGCGATGCCCATGACCTCGCCCGTCGATTTCATTTCCGGCCCCAGAACAATGTCGACACCCGAAAACCGCGAGAACGGCAGGACAGATTCCTTAACCGCCACATGCGGAAGATCGGCGGGGCTCGCCGGCAGCTCAAAATCTTTCAACGGTTTTCCCGCCATCACCTGTGCGGCGATCTTCGCGACCGGCAACCCCGTGGCCTTGCTGACAAACGGGACGGTCCGGGAGGCGCGAGGGTTGACCTCGAGGACAAGGATCTTGCTCCCCTTGATCGCGTACTGAATATTGAGCAGCCCTTTCACCTTGAGCCCCGTCGCGATGCGGCACGTGGCCTTTTTGATGTCCTCAATCAGCTCCTCACTCAACGTGTGCGGCGGCAAGACACAGGCGGAATCTCCGGAATGGATCCCGGCATTTTCGATATGCTCCATGATGCCGGCGACAAAGGTGTTTTCGCCGTCGCAGATCGCGTCCACGTCGACCTCAAGGGCGTCCTCGATAAATTTATCAATCAGAATGGGATGACCATCCGAAACCTCTTTGGCCTCTTCAATAAATGACAGCAAAGCCTCCCGGCCGTACACGATGCGCATGGCCCGGCCGCCCAGGACATAGGACGGACGCGCCAGAACCGGATAACCGATGCGCTCCGCGATCTCAACCGCCTCATCGACGGAGACGGCGGAATCGTTCGCGGGCTGGCTTAACCCCAAAGACGAGATAAATTTCGAAAACCGCTCGCGGTTCTCGGCCAGATCGATCGAATCCACGGTCGTGCCGATGATCGGCACACCGGCATCGTGCAATCGCTTTGCCAAATTAAGAGGGGTCTGCCCCCCGTATTGAACAATAACACCGTTGGGTCTTTCCACATCGATGATATTCATCACGTCTTCAAAGGTGAGCGGTTCGAAATACAGCCGGTCGGAGGTGTCATAATCCGTCGAGACCGTCTCGGGATTGGAGTTGACCATGATGGTCTCGTATCCCATCTCTTTCAGGGCGAACGACGCGTGGCAGCAGCAATAATCAAACTCGATCCCCTGCCCGATGCGGTTGGGCCCGCCGCCTAAAATCATGATCTTCTTGCGGCCTTTTTTCGCGGCGTTCAATTTTTCGTCAACCAGCAGGGCTTCGTCTTGCGATTCGTAGGTGGAATAATAATACGGTGTATAGGCCTCAAACTCCGCCGCGCAGGTGTCCACCTGCTTGAAGGTCGCGACAATGCCAAGTTTTTTGCGAAGAGCGCGGACCTCGGCCTCGCTCTTGCCCATGATCTTCGCCAGCTGGGGGTCGCTGAACCCGTATTCTTTGGCCCTGCGGATCTGTTTGGCCTCGAGAGTCTTGGTTTTGGCGAAGGCCGCCGCCAACTCTTTTTCCAGGTCGATGATCTGCTGGATCTGGGCGATGAACCACGGGTCGATCTTGCTCAAACGGTAAATCTCCTCCAGGGAAAAGCCTTTTTGCAACGCGTATTTCACGTAAAAAATCCTCGAGGCATTGGGTTCCTGCAGCCGCCATCGGATTTTCTCTTCGAGGATCGTGTTGTAATCCAGCTTATTATCAAGGCCGACGTGCCCGATCTCAAGACCGCGCAAGGCCTTTTGCAGGGCCTCCTTAAAGGTGCGCCCGATCGCCATGGTCTCGCCGACGGATTTCATCTGGACGCCCAAAATGTCCTTGGCCTCGGGAAATTTTTCGAAGGTAAAGCGGGGAGCTTTCACGACACAATAATCGATCGTGGGCTCAAACGACGCCGGCGTCTCGCGGGTGATGTCGTTCTGGATCTCGTCGAGAGAATACCCAACCGCCAGTTTGGCTGCGAATTTCGCGATCGGAAACCCCGTCGCCTTGCTCGCCAGCGCCGAACTGCGCGAGACGCGCGGGTTCATTTCGATGACAACCATGCGGCCGTTTTCGGGATTCACGGCAAACTGGATGTTCGACCCGCCGGTCTCAACGCCGATCTCGCGGATCAAAACCAGGGCGGCGTCGCGCATCGTCTGGTATTCCCGGTCGGTCAGGGTCTGCGCCGGGGCGACCGTGATGCTGTCGCCGGTGTGAACGCCCATGGGATCGAGATTTTCTATGGAACACACGATAACGACGTTGTCCTTGTAGTCCCGCATGACCTCAAGCTCAAATTCCTTCCAGCCTTCGATGGATTCTTCGATAAGGACTTCGTGAATCATGCTGCACTCAATCCCTAACGAGGCGACACGCTCCAGCTCTTCATTGTTGCGGACAATCCCGCCGCCAGTGCCGCCTAACGTGTACGACGGGCGGACGATCAAAGGATAGCCGATCTCTTTCGCGGCCTTGTGCGCGTCGTCGAGATTATAGGCGAAGGTACTGCGCGGCACATCGAGCCCGATTTTCAAAACGGCCTTTTTGAACTCTTCGCGGTCCTCGGCCTTTTTGATGACCTGATAGGTAGCGCCGATCATCCTGACGTTGTATTTCTCGAGGACCCCGCTTTCGCTGAGTTTCATGGCAAGGTTAAGCGCGGTCTGGCCGCCTAAGGTCGGAAGAATGGCATCGGGCCGTTCCACCTTAATGATGTGCTCGATGAATTCAGGGGTCAAAGGCTCGATATAGGTCTCGTCGGAAAATTCGGGATCCGTCATGATCGTGGCCGGGTTGGAATTGGCCAGCACGATTTCATAGCCTTCTTCGCGCAGGGCCTTGCAGGCCTGCGTGCCGGAATAGTCGAACTCGCACGCCTGCCCGATCACAATCGGGCCGGAGCCCAGGAGAAGAATTTTTTTGATGTCGATTCGTTTTGGCATACGGTGTGGTTCGGGGTTCGTATCAAACGCCCCCAAGCCCCTTTTTCTTTTCCTTCATCATGTCAATAAAATATTTGAACAAATACTGCGCGTCGCGCGGCCCCGGGCATGACTCGGGGTGATACTGGATCGAATACACCGGAAACTTTTTATGCCGGAGCCCCTCGACCGTCTGGTCGTTCAGATTGACGTCGATAAGCTCGACTTCATTCTGATTGAGGCTCTTGAAGTCCACGCAAAATCCGTGATTCTGGGATGTGATGCCGATCCGGTTGTCCAGCAGGTCCTTGACCGGATGGTTAGCGCCGTGATGCCCGAACTTCAATTTATACGTGCGTCCGCCCAGGGCGAGGCCGACGATCTGATGCCCCAGGCAGATCCCGAAGACAGGGATTTTGCCGAAGGCATTCTTGACGGTATCAATGACATAGGGAACAGCGGCCGGGTCACCCGGGCCGTTGGACAAAAAAAATCCGTCGGGATGGACGGACAGGATTTGCTTGAGCGGTGTGTCGGCCGGAAAAACATGAACATCGCAGCCCATGTCGTTCAGGATCCGCAGGATGTTCCATTTGATCCCGCAATCCAGGGCCGCGACCTTATATAAAGGCGCCCCTTTAAAAGCGCCGGTCGCCGGCCAAAAGTGCGGCTTGGGCGCGGTGACGGTTTTGACCCAGTCGCTCCCTTCCATGGACGGGATTTTGGCGAGCTTCTGGGCCAGGCTTTTTTTATCGAAATCTTCCGTTGAGATCATCGCCTTCATGGCCCCGCAGACCCTAAGATGCCGAGTCAGGGCTCGGGTGTCAAACCCTTCCATCGCAATGATCTTATTCTCTTCTAAATACTGGATGAGACTCTTCTTGGCGCGATAGTTGGAATAATGCCGGCAAAATTCTTTGGCGATAAACCCCTTCACATGAACTTTGGCGGATTCGACGTCTTCGTCGTTGACGCCGGTGTTGCCGATCAAAGGATACGTCATGACAACGATCTGCCCGGCGTAAGAGGGGTCGGTGAGGATTTCCTGATAACCGCTCATCGCGGTATTGAAGACAACTTCTCCTGCGGTTTCTCCCGTGACGGTCAACGATTGGCCTAAAAACGATGTCCCGTCCTCCAAATATAAAATCGCGTCCTTCATCGGGGCTTTACTATACCACCTGACATCGTTTTGTCAATCCAATTTTCGGCGGGCTGGACCGCCCTGCGCCCTGCCATTCTCCGTCGGACAAAACCCTAAAATCGCCTCCGGACGGCCCCGGCAATGACATCAAAATTCCGCCGGGAAGAAAGGATATAATGCTCCCTCAGACGCCACGTCCGCGACCCTTGTCCCTCAAAAAATTCGACACCGACACGTTCCAAAATCCGCCCTTCTTTCCGGGAACGCAAGTCCAGGCCGGCGGAACGGAAGATCGGCCAGGACCCGGCAAAATCCCAGATATTGGCGTTAAAGAAACTCCCGCAACCCCGGCCGACCGCGGGCCAGCAGAGATCGATCACGGCACAGGACGGCAGCATGATCTGACAGAGCGAAAAATCCCACTCGAACTCTTTGAAAAACGCGTCGCTGCCAAAAAAGACCGATTGCGGCGTGATGCGCTGATCGACCGGGACGATAACGGTTTTCTTGAGCTTCCCGGAAGCGGCACCCACGGCAAAATAAGATTTTCTACCGTCGCAATAAAACAATTCATCCAGGGCCGGAAAATAAACAACGCCCAGCCACGGTTTCAAATCCTTTAAAAGCCCGATAGACACGCCGTAAAGCGGCATCCGGTTGGAAAACCCCCGGGTCCCGTCGATGGGGTCAATCACCCAGAGATACGGAATCTTTTCCAAAGCCGCCTGATCAAAATACCGGGCGCTGTCTTTGTCTTCTTCATCGATCAAGGCATGATCATGGGTCTTCAGAAGATCGTGCAGCGACCGGCGCGCGAGTCTCGAGATGGCGGTATCGGCTTTAGTCAGGACGGAGTTATCCGGTTTGAGCGTCGGCCGGCTGTCCTTCATGATCCGCAAAGACAGCCTCCCGCCGTCAACGGCCAGGTCTAACATTCGCTCTAAGAAATTATTATGCATCTTTAAAAGTTCCGGCAATCCCCGGCAACCAGCGACTATCAACCGTTTTTCATATACAAATCAATCACCCGCCGGCACTGTTTGGTTGGACAATAACCATAGCCAATCCCCATCCGGCGCCAGATGATGTCGTCGGCGGTTTGCGCCAGTTCAGTTTTGATCGCATAGACAACCTGCGCTGCGATCGCCGGAGAACAGGAACAGATCAGTTTCCCCAGCGACCGGTCCTGCCCGACAAGGGAGAGGACCTCGCGGCATCGCGTGCCGTATCGGGATTTCAGATGATCGAGTGTCTCCGTCGGGACGCCGCATTGCTCTGCCAATACCGTCACATCATCACCGATCGTCCCGCTGCCATAGAGAGGATACTCCATCCCCAGGTTAAATTTTCATCCCCCCATCACCCGCGAGACGCATTCCTCGCCGATCGCGCGGTACGTGGTATATTTGCCGCCCATCACATAAATGACGCCGGAGGCGTTTTCTTCGATCACATGCCTGCGGGAAACGGCGCCCGGCGCGCCAGGCGCCAAAACCAGCGGCCTCAAGCCCGCGAAGGTTGTAACGATATTCTCCCCACGGAAAGGAATATCCGGAAAAATCCGCCGGGCCTCGGCCAGAAGATAATCGATGTCCTCCTGCCCCACCTCAACGTCGTCGGGCCGGCCGGCGTAATCGGTGTCCGTCGTGCCGATCAGAGAATGGTTTCCCCACGGGATAATAAAAAAAAAGCGGGCATCCTTCCGCGTCTGCAGCAGTAAGGCCCGTTCCGAAAATTTTTGCTGATAAACCAGGTGAACGCCTTTTGTCATGCGGACCTTCGGCGGCGCCTGTGGCGCATCCAGCCGCAAAACCTCATTGGTCCACGGCCCGGCCGCCGCCACAACACGCCTGGCCTTCAGCGTCATGTCCTGGGCACTCAGGACATCGCGGACGTGGACGCCAACGACCCTGTCCCTTGTTTTCAAAAATGAAACCGCCTCGACATAATTCGCGACATCCGCCCCCCTGGCCCTGGCGTTCAAAACATTTTCCAGGCAGAGACGCGCGTCATCCATCCAGGCGTCGAAATACATGACACCGCCGAGGAGACCTTCCCGACGGAGGCCGGGATTCAAATCCAGCACCTCCCCCGCCGTGAGCGAACGATGCCGCTCAATCACATAACGGCCGCTCAAAAGATCATAAAGAAAAACACCCAGCCGCATCATCCACAACGGCCGGCGATCGCCGCGATAAACCGGGACCACAAAGGCCAACGGCCTGACCAGATGCGGAACATTTTTGAGCTGAATGAACCGCTCCCGCAGCGATTCGCGCACGAGATCAAATTCAAAATGTTCCAGATAGCGCAATCCGCCGTGGATGAGCTTGGTGGACTTGCTCGACGTGCCGCCGGCAAAATCCTCCTTTTCCACCAGGGCGACTTTCAGTCCCTGCCCCGCGGCAATATTCGCGATCGCCGCCCCATTGATGCCCCCGCCGATGATGACGAGGTCGTATTCGTCCTGCGGAAAAATGGATTTCAAATCACGCAAGGAATTCCTACTTTTTATTCAATGCCACACATTTCTCGCATCCCGCCGGTTTATATCTCTACATTCACCTTATCACAACTGAAGAAAAACGACCGACACTGCACTCAATCAAATCTCCCATATGCAAACTTTTCAACATTTCTTCAATCTCTGTACGATTATAGAGCGAGTGATCCGCCTGCAATTGCTGAACAATATCTTCTCGTCTTGCTTCCTCCCGATCATCAAGACAGTGAATTAACTTCAATGCAAGCGTACGTGCTCGCCGTTTCTTCCCTTTACCCACTCTTTTAAATTTTCTCCAAAGGAATCGTTCAAACCGCTTAGAGTAAGCATGATTTTTTACAAATGTAGTTAAAAGTGACTTCAGACGCGCTATCTGCGTATAGCGAACCTGGTTTTTCCCAGCGAGGTCTGCGATAATTGGAGAGTCTTTTACAGTGCGACTCGCTCTGTGAGTACCAAGATAAATTACCGTCGGAATATCTCGTCCTTCCGCAAATCCATACTCAAGAGAAACGTTTGCATTGCCAGTCGTTGCATCGAAAATTGCATAGCTCGAACTCAACAACTTCCCCTTAATGATCTCAAGTAATTCTTTAGCATCTTGATTTTCATCCCTCCCAACAATAATAAATGATATAGGGAAAGACTTTTTTAGTTCGGAAATTACCCGCTCATATTTAGGCCGCACAACCTTCCAAGGACAACCGATAAATACCTGATTTGCAACTTCACCTGCCCGAGTTAATTTTGACATTGCCCCACCTTTCTTGCCTCAATACGAATGACACGGGATAAACCCTATCTTTATTATTGCCCACACTATAAAATTTCCCTTGTCAGAATACTGTTTATTCATATATACTTTATTCAGTCTTAAAGGATCGGGGTGTCCCCGGTCGGTAGAGGTCCTGCTTCGGCAGGACTTTCTACTTTATGGAAAGATTTTCAACCCCCACCCCATATATGAACCATCTTTATTTGCATAAATTTTCTTTTCGATAATCTGAAATGGCACATACGGCTCTGTTGGTTTTAGTAAGTGTCTTGCCAAAGGATACGCTATCAAATCAGCAACTTGAAGCCCGATAATATTCTCAAGCTTCCCACAAAATTTAAGCCCCATTTTCTTTTGCTGTATTCTCTGTTTGGAAACGTGATATGTCCCCCCATCTAAAATTGAATTAAAATGCGCTAATAAGGCAGCATCTTCTTTTCTTCCCCGAACTTCGGCCTTAATGTCTACATCCCGAATCTCAAGACATCGGTTACCCGAGTTAGTGGGACAGTGTCTGGAGACAT
>CAYHZK010000070.1:0-10083 GCA_964361085.1 uncultured Planctomycetales bacterium | reverse complement strand
AAAGACGATCTTTGTTCCATGATACCCCTCTTTAACGATATGAGTTAGAACAGCACCTCCGTGATCGCTGATGACGATGCTTAGGACATTCGGAAATTTCACAAACAGCGTTATGAGTTCTTCCAGCGAGGCGAATTCTTCGGTCACAATGAGAGGGAGGCTGCTGGCGGCAATGCTTCTTGCAAAAAGCCGGGTCTGCAGCAGGATATAATCCCTGGCCCGGCGGGATTGCTCATAGATCGTAACGACGGTAAAGAAAAAGACCGTAACCGAAATGATCAGCGCCGCAAATAACGTCAGCTGAAAACGCAGCTGTCTTGGAATGATTTTCTTAAATTTCGAAAGCATCAGCACAAGAATCTCAAATTATTCTTCCGCGTCTTCAACCCGGTACCGGTCCACATCCAGCTTTTCCAAATCCCCGTAATCGCGATAATAATTGGCCGTGGTGGGCTGCGGGATGGCAATGTCGGCCAACATTTGCGATCCCTCCCGGGTCTGGGACAAATCCAGGATCGCCATGACGACATCCTGCCGCACGTTTTCCGGGACTCGCGGATGGGCGGACAACGGATGCGGGGTCACGCCGGGCGTTTCGTAAATGACGCGCAACTGTTCCTGAACTGCGGGGGGTTGTTTTTGAAACGTTTTCCTGACGCCGCCCCCGGCCGTCGCCCGTCCCACAATAACGTGACGGTAAACATTATAGTGGGTATTCACATATTCCGGCGTGAACGAAATCTTTTCCTGCGCGATCAGGAGCGCTCTCGGATAAAGAGACGCCGCGAAGGAGTTTGGAGAAGGGAACGCTATTTTTGCCCCGTCCAGTTCTTTAACGGATGTGATGGGGCTGTCCCTGGGCACGACCAGGATCCCGGTCAGTTGATCGGCGCTGTCATGCACCAAAGGGATATAACCCTGTTTTTCTCTGGACCTCGCCTGCTGATACGGGTTCATAAAAACAAAATCAAACGCCCCGTCCGTGAGGTCCCGCTCAAACTCCGGGAAGGATTTTGACAATTTTAACTTGATCGTAATGCCGGTCCGCTGCGAGAGATACTCCGCAAAAGGCAGCCAGGCCTTGTAAATGGCGCTCGACGCGTATTGCGGGACGACGCCCAGAGTATATTCGGTTGCCTGGGAACCGGCGTGGGAGGGCAAAAAAACGGGCGATAAAAAAAGAATCAAGCACAGGCCTTTTCTAATCATCCGTCTCTTAATATTTAATGTGGCTTCGCGAACACATCCAATCCGCGTCATCGTCGGCTCCGGGAAGACCCAGGACAGAACCGCATTACCATCACGGCCTTTTAGGGGAACAAACAAAATAGTAATTGATCCCTATGATCATTACAACAGGATTCCCATCTTTTTTGGCAGACAGGCCCGCCGTTTTGAAGGTTTAGCGCTATTTGTTCCCCAAAAGTTTTTTCGCGTGGGGATAAACGGCCGCTTCAAAAAGCGCGTACCCTTTGGCTGACGGGTGAAGGCCGTCACGGGCAAACAAGGCTGGGTCGTCTTTCATGTTTTGAGAGACCGCATGGATGTCGACGACGGCGAGGCGCCTTTTGCGGGATTCATCGGCAATGATGGCGTTGAATGCGGCGATACGCTTTGCCGCACCATTGGCTTCGTCATACATCCGCCAGCTCGGGCTCAGGGAAAAATCCGGGATGTTCACGACCAGCAGCCGCCGGGGCCCAGGAAGAACCGCCAGCATCGCGTCGAGGAGCCTGGCAAAATTCGCGCGGAACCGCCTGGGCTCCATCTCCCGCGCGCAATCATTGGTGCCGATCATCACGGTGGCAAAATCCGGTTTTGATTTCTCGAAGACAGGCAGTTCAAACTGGATGGCGTGATCGGTTGTCCACCCGGGCCGGGCGGGGTTAACGATCAGACGGATGTCCATCCCTTCGGCCCGCAGATGCTCCGTCAACACAGCCACCCAGGATTGCCGAGGAAGAACACCGGTGCCGATTGTATACGAATCCCCGATGGGAACGTAACGGATGATCTTCCCTTCCCCGGCGCGCAAGGGCACGGGGACGGCACAAAAAAAAACGGTTGCGATGACGGCGGAGAAAAAATTTTTGTCGACCATGTCGGGATGGCGCTACTTCCTCTGGTAAGTTCCCATGAGCAGGGATTCCTTCAGGACATGCCCATCGATCGCCTTGAGGAGATCAGCTTTCGTGATCCCGGGCTTCAGGGAAAGCACGGTATCCAGGGCATAGAGTTTGAACATATAACGGTGCGGTTTTCCCGGCGGCGGCATGGGCCCGCCGTATCCGACATCGCCGAAATCCGTCTTTCCCTGCAGCATCCCGTCGGCCAGGACGCCCTGTTTTGGAATCCCTTCCTTAAGCGCATGCGCCGGCGGCGGGATCCCGTAAAGGACCCAGTGCACCCAGGTTTTCCCGGGGGCGTCCGGATCATCGCAGATCAACGCAAAACTCCTGGTCCCCGCCGGCTCTCCCGACCAAACAAAAGGAGGCGAAACATCGGGCCCCTCGCCGGTGTAACGTTTGGGGATCACCCCGCCGTTCTGAAAGGCCGGGCTTTTCAATTCCATAGCCATGGCAACACCTCCTTCTAACAGAGACACCACCACAATCCATCCCGCGATAAAACATTTCATCTTTTGAAAATATTATTTCTCCTATCCCCTTTTAAGAACTCTCTGCTATTTCGGCAGGGTGAAGGGGGTTGAGGCGAGATGCTCTTTGCCGTTTTCATCGACGGCCTTGATGCGCAGGACCCATTCCTTGCTGCCGCGCAGGATATCCTTGACCTTCAGCCGCGCGATGTGCCGACTATCGACCTCGTTCTGAAAAGGCCCGGCGACCGTTTTAAACCCGCCGGGGTTTTTGCCCTTCCCGGCCTCAATCGTAAATTCCTTAAACGCCCCGCGCACCGTCCCGTAAACGTCGACGGAAATGACCTCTCCGGATGCATCTTCATTAAGACGCAGGTTCGTGAACATTATCGTCAGATACTCCGTCGTTTCCGCCCGCAGGGCCGCGGCGGCGTTCAAAAGCCCGGCGCCGGTCATGCCGTCCCAGCCCTTATCCCCCATGTCCGCGGCGGTCGCCAAAATGATATCCGCGACCTGCTGATTGGTGAGCTCCGGGTTCTTGGCCCAGATCAAGGACGCGGTGGCGGCCACCATCGGGGTCGAAAAGGATGTCCCGTTCTGTTTGTAGTAGCCGGTCTTGCGCAGCGACGGCAGGACGTGTTTGTTGTCCTTTGAGCACAGGGAATAAATCTGCTCTCCCGGCGCGACGAGCCCTAAGTTCGGGCCCCAGTTGGAAACGGTCGAACGAACGCCGCTGTAATCGATCTGCCCGACGGCCAGAACATTCCTGGAGGACGACGGCCCGAAGGTCACGATGTTTTCATTGTTGTTCCAGGAGGCCACGACCACCAGCGCCCCCAGACGCCCGGCCCGCTCCACAGCCTGCTGTTCCAGTTTTGAAATGCTGCGTCCGCCCAAACTCACGTTGATGACCCTGGCCCCATGGTTGACGGCGTAATTGATCCCGCGGTAAATATTCAAACTGCTGGTCACGCCCTCCTCGTCGGCCACCTTGACCGGCATGATCACGGCGCCCGGGTTGATGCCCGCGATCCCGACGCCGTTGTTGTACTTGGCGGCGATGATCCCGGCGACAAACGTCCCATGACCGCGGATATCGGTAAAATCATGATTCTCATCCAGGAAATTCCAACCGTGGATATCGTCGATAAACCCGTTTTTGTCGTCGTCAATATGATTGCCGGCGACCTCTTGGGGGTTGGTCCAGATGTATTGCGGCGCGTCTTCGTGGGTCATGTCCAGTCCTGAATCGACGACGGCCACGACGATATTTTTCGCGTTGGCGTCAACCACGTTCCAGGCGGAATTGGGATCCTCCCACGGCGTGTACCCGACGGCTTGAATCCCCCACTGGTCTTTGACGTCCAGCTCATCCCGGGGACGGTCGGCCCCGGGGATCCCGGAGGTCGCCATGGGGTTAATCAGCGCCGATCCGTCGCCGCCCCCCAGGATGCCGAGGAATCCCTTCTTTTTCCTGGCGGGATCCGGCTCCTGATACAGCGGGTCGTTGGGCAAAAGGACAGGGTCTTCTTCTTTGCCTTTTTTCTTTTTCTTGCCCGCAGCTCCCGCGACCTGATCGATCTGGGCCTTGACCCGGGCGACCTCCTGCGCGTAAGACTGCGCGGTTTTAAGCGGAATCCCGGTAAATTTTTCGACATATCCCGCGATATCAAAGCCGCTCCGTTGCATGAGGATGTCGGTCAACTGCTGGGCGATACCCAGCTTTTCCGTGATAATCCCGGGATTCAGCGTCAGCATCTCTTTGGTGATCGTGTCCACCAGAGCGCCGGTTGAGGTATAAATTTTAAGAACCTTATTGCGGCCGTCATTCCCGCAGGCGACAATCGGTCCCGAAACTGCGGGGTCGCCGACGGCATCAGCGGTTTTCATCTGCTCTTCGGCCGTGATCTCGCTGTCGAATTTCGCCTTGTTTTTCCTTCGCGCGTCGCTGGTTCCTTTGATGTCGCCGCTCGTTGCGGTGCCCTGCTTTGCGGCGTCGGCATCCGCTTCTTTGACGGCATCCTCAAAACAGTTCATCCCGTAACTCCCGCCCTTGTTCATGCTGCTCGACAGGAGACTGGATAGTTGATTCATGCCGATCTTGCCCGTCGACGGAAGTCCCAGCGGCCCCATGCCGACATTAAACCCGCCCAAAAAGTCCGAGGCCGCGTTGAAGCCGCCTAATGTGCCCGGAATTTTTCCCGTCGCCGGATCGACCTTGGCCAGGGCCATGACCGATGTGGGCTTGAATCCTCCCTCTTTTCCTTTTTCCAGGACAAACCGCTCGAACGGCGTCTCGATGATGATGATCCAGGTGATTTCAATCTCTTTAATATTCATGCAGGCGTAGCATCGCGCCGTCGAACCGCGTTCGCGCGTCTGCATGGTGGGGACGATTTTTCCGGTTTTAAGATCAACATCAACAGGAACGCACGCGATCGCGGGACACTGCCCCCTGCAGGCGGGATCAGACATGTACCCTTTATCCTCGCAGAATGAAACCGCATCGTCTTGAGGGCCGCAGGTGTGGCAGACAAATGATTGCCCATCGTGTTTTTCGACGTGTTCCCGGCATTCCTCATCCTGGGAACAGGCGTGACTGTCGCACGGCCCCGGCAGACCGTCAACGCACTCCCCTAAAAGAGGTTTGGGCACGCATTGATAACAGTCAAGATCGAATCCGGGGTCCGGTTCCCCGTCGCGGTTCTGGTCCCATGACGGCGGCCTGTCCACCTCGCCGGGCGAGCCGCCGGCCTCTTCGTGTTCCTTCTTCTTTTTCTCATCCCACTCCGCCCGCTCCTCGTCAGAAATCTCACCGTCGCCGTCCTTGTCTTTCAGCTCAAAATCTTTTTCTTTAAACCCGGTGACATTGCCGTTGGCGTCGGTCTCAATGTTCCAGTCCGACCAGTCCTGCGGCCCGGGGTCATTGGGGTCGCCGTGAAAGCCCTTGGCCTCCCCCCCGTCGGCAGCCTTGCCCTGGTCCAGATTATTAAACATCTTCGCCTGCATGTCGCCTTCAGGCCCGGCCTTGCCCATGACCTCATCCTGAAACTTTTTAAAGGCTTCCGGTCCGGCCTCGCGCGCCTTCCAGTACTGCCCGGTAAACGCCTGTTGTTCCGCGGCCGAGGGATAGGCCGGCGCGGGCGCCTTTTTCCCGGCGGAAACCGTCATCGGCGCGGTCAACACCAAAATCATCACCATAGAAAAAATAAATCTTTTCATCATAAGATTTCCAAACACACTATTGCGCATAAAATACTCTGGCGGTATCAGAAGGCATGCTGAACAATTTCTGCGCCTCTTCATATTTAAGAACCCCGCCGGGATTAAAGGCCACCTGACCGGGACTTGTCAACCCCATGGCCTCGACATCAATCTTGTGTCCATGCTCCTGTAAAATCAGCCCTCGTTCCTCCGCCAGGGCCCCCATCTTAATGCCCTCTTCCGCATGCTCCGCGAACTTCATCGTTTTCTTAAAATCCTCGACGGGATTATTGATCCGGGACTGGATGGCCCGCGCGTTTTCGGCCTTTTCCGCCAGGGTGCTTCCCTTCATCGGGACAATCCCCCCCGTATCCATCACCACCACGCGCCAATGATCCTCGCCGGGGAGTTTTTCAAACGTATAATTGCGATGATGATTGTCCAGCCAGGCCAAACCTTTTTCATTGAGTTCACGGGTGGCCTGGTCAAAAGCCCTGGCCTGCCCCGCAGTCATTGAACCGCCTTGCTCAGCAAGGACATCTCTCGCTGTGCCCTGAAACATGCGTTCATTCACCTCTATCGCTTTATTATTCAACGGCGAACCCGGCGTATTCTCTACACTATAAGCCTCATAGCGCTTGACAACACGCAGCGCGTCGGACTCTCCCAGCGCCTCCAGCGCCTCCCGCCCGAACCTGTCTAATTTTACCGCCTCGGCGACATCGCCCCCGACATTTGTCACCCGGATGACCCTGGTTGGATCAGCGGCATTGACATACGCCGTGCTGGTACTCCCGCTCCCCAATTGCTCGTCCGTTTTTAAAGTCACCTTACGACCGTCCTGGGCCGTAAAATGCAGCTCTGATTTCGGCCCCACAGCAGGCGACGACGAGGACGAAGCGGCACGAACCGCGTCGTCCACCCTGCCGGAAACGGTTGGAGGCGTGACCGCGCCGATTGATTTCGCGGCATCGGAAACGCCGGCAACCTTCGCGGCGTCGGCGGCCTTTTCGACCTTCGGCGGATACGTCCATGGGACGCCCATGACGTTCTCATAAAAATCTTTCATCTCATCGTAGTTATTAAGATGGACCGGCGGGCGTCCATCGGGAAAGAAGACCGTGGCCGGAGGGTCAGGCATCTTGCTGGGGACTTTGGCGGGATCCGGGATCCAGTCATCCTGTCCGCCGTGCTGAATAAAATCTTTTTGTCCGCTGGTCAATTTATCGTTCAACTGCTGACGCAGGGCCTTGCCTTCGATATCATAACCCTTGGCGTCCGGGGTCTGGCCGGAACCGAATGAAATCTGTTCCATCGTACCGTCAGGCGCCGTACGGAACACCCCGTGCAAATCGTAATCGCCATGAATGCCTTTCCATACCTTCTCTGTGCCGTCAGGCAATTTTTCAACGTACTCAATGACCCCCGTCTCGGGATTGACGCGATAACCTTTGTGAAGCATCTCATCGCCGTATTGCTTCCACTCTTTTTCCGCTTTGCCGCGATGATGCTCCAGCCATTTGACCCGTTCCGTATCGCCGGCCTTTTTGGCTTCATCGATCGCTTCATCCCAATAACGGGCCTGCTCAGGATGCGTCGGATCGACGACCAAACCCTGGTTGGGCCCGACCTTGGCGGTCTTGGCCTTGGACGACATCGGCTTGGGCATAATATCCGGATCAGAAAAATACTTAACACTATCAGGATTGCCGTCGCGGACAACGAGGAAAACACCTTTCTCCTGGGCGAATTCATTCATGCGGGAGGCGTGATCCCGACGCAGGCCCTGATTTTTTTCTAATGTCTCCAGGACATCATCAGCAATCGGGGTCGCGGCCTTGCCGACGGTAGGGAGGGGATCTGCATTCTCAATGCGTCTGACGGGCGGAGCTGTCGAGTCAGGCGGTCCCCGGGCCGGATGGGTTTCCACGTCAGGCATTTTCGGAGGGACATCGTCGGTCTTTGCCGCGACACCGGTGACATCAGCGGCGTCATCGATTTTTGTCCCGGCTCGGGCGGCGTCCGCCGCGTCGTCAACCTTACTGACCGCGCTGCCGGCATCAGCCAGTTCATCAGCGCCTTTTAAAACTGTCCCGGCTTTTCCGATAACACCCGCAACGACAGCGTCACCCACGACAAATTCGCCAGCGATCTCGCCCAGCCAGTTGGCCGAGGCCCATTCAACATCACCGCTCTTTTCAATTTCCTTCAACTTTTTGTCCAGGGCGCCGCCGGCGGCCACAACCGACTTGATAAGGCCATCAAAGTTAGCATGACTACTGACCGTCGAAAGGGCATTATTTAACGCATCCAGGGCATCCGTCTCGATATCGAATCCGAGGTTTACGGCGATACTTTCAAGGATGAGGTCGTCAACGCCGGCAACCAGCTCCGCCAAACCTTTAACAGCGGAACCGACACCTTCCACAATCCCGACACCATAGGCGACTGTTTTCTTGCCCATGACCAGGGGATTCATGTTATGCAGAAACTCTTCCCCGACGGATTCGGCAAAAAGCCTGGCAAATGATTTATCCGCATCCTGCCCCAGGGCGCCGCTGGCGACCCTTGTCGTCGAATCATGGACGCGTTGGGTCTCCTCCGAACTCAACTGATACGGCGATTTGACAAACGCTTCTTTGGCCCTCAAATCCGCGGCGGCAGAACGCAGATCATTAACCTTGGCCTTCAGATCACGAAGCTGTTGATCCTGTTCGGCGGTCCGGCTGGTTAATCCTTCCAGTTGCGCGATCGCTTTTTCCGCGCTGGAAATCTCCCCGTCCATATAGGCCGCGTAACGGCCCAGGGATTCCGCGAGATTTTCCGGGCTCGAAGGACCGGCCCCTTCGGAAAAGTTGCGCCAACCCATATCATGCAGCTGCTCTTCCAGGCTCTTCTCCTGCTTGCTCATCATCTCATTCCATTCCGCCTGGCTCCGTTTTAGATTTTCCAATTGCCGGCGCAATTCGCTGGCATCTTCGCCTTTGGCCTCTTTCTCTTTGATGACGTTTTCAAGACTCGCTGCCATTTCGTCAAACGCCTGGTTTCTGGCCTCACGGGTTGCCCGCCTGTGCCTGAGCTCATTGTAAAGATCAAAATATTCGTCGATGCGCCCTGCCTCGGCCCGGCGACGGGCCGTTTCATCCACGGCCCAATATCGCTTCTGATATTCGGACTTCAACCGGGCCAGTTCCTCATTGTATTGGCGTTCCAGTTCCCTCAAGTCCTTTGCGAACTTGGCCTTCATCGCCTTCAATTCATCAATACGTTTCTGCCGGGTCTTTGTCGCGTTTCCCGCCTCATCTTCATCATACCGGTCTTCGGCGGCGGCTTCCGAGATATGCTTGATCTCCCGTTCGAGCATGGCGATTTCCCTGTCGATACTCTTGAGGCGTTCACGGCGGGCGGTCAAAACATCCCTGGCCTCCTCTAATTTGGATTTGAGGGCCGCGGTGGCTTCCCTGAGTTTACCCAGATGCCACAATTTACTTTTGCGTCGCATCTCTTCCCCAAAATCGGTTGGGCGGGTCCGGGTCCTTTCATATTCTTCACTGCGCGTTTTGGCGTCCTCTTCCTTCTTTAGCCGCTCCGTCTCCGCCTTTTCTTTTTCATCAATGCGCTTCTCAAGATAGTCCCGCTCCCTGGTCATCGTTTCAAGCTGTCTCTCGGCCTCAGCCTTTGTTTCCTCACCCTCGGCAGGACTGGCGATAATATCCTCCCGGGACTTGATGCGTTCTTTGGTCTCTTCGAGCCATTCCCGATAAAACGAGATTTCAGGAGTATCCGGTGGTTTTGGCGGTTGGGTTTCCGGCGGTTTTGGTTTTTCGCCCGTCGGGGGCGGAGGCTGGCTTGGCGACGTGGATGACGGGGCCTCTGGAGGATGGGCCTCTGTTTTTTTAGCCGGAACCTCATCGGTCGATTTTTCGGCTTTTGCGGATCCCCCCGCGGCTGCGGCTCCCGCGCCTGTGCCGGGTTGCGCGGGTGTCCCTGTTGGCGGATTGGCGGGTGTCCCTTCCCCGCCAGACGATGGACCACCTCCCGCGGTGGTCCCCCCGCCTTCCGCGCCGCCGCCTTTCCCGTCGCCGTGATCTTCCCCGCCGGGTTCAGCCGGGGCTCCCAAGGGTGACGGAGGCGCAATCGGTTTACCGGGAACATACTTATTCACCAGTTTGCATTCCCCGTCCGGACAAGCCTTCTCACAATCCGAGACCCAGGTATAGCCCCACCCCAAATCCTCGCACGACGGCGGCCCGGGCGGGGTTTCACATTTGTAACAGTGAATA
>CAYHZK010000069.1:0-10109 GCA_964361085.1 uncultured Planctomycetales bacterium | reverse complement strand
AAATGGCCTTTTCGTCGATCTCAATGCCCGTCCCCCGGCAGGATTTGCGCTTGATCAACAGCGCCAGCAGTTCTCCGCCGCCGCAGCCCATATCCAGCACCCGGGAATTGGGCTCGATGAGATCGACGATGACGCGGTAATCCAGGCGTATGGGGGCGGCGGGTTGTTGATCCATGGCTAACAATGAGGGTCCGGCTCTTTTTGAATCCGGGTTAAAAAATGCGAGATCAGGTGCGACTGCCCTTCCACCTCGACGAGAAAGGCATCGTGGCCATAGTTGCTGTTGATCTCGATGTATGAAACATCCAGGTCGCCGGCCTTGAGGGCCCTGACGAATTCTTTCGCCTGATAGGCCGGATACAGCCAATCGGATGTGAAGGAGATCACCAAAAAATGCGCCCTGGTTTTGGTGAAGACCTCATTAAGGCTTCCCTCCTCGGCGAGATCAAAATAATCCAGGGCCTTGGTCAGGTAGAGATACGAATTCGCGTCGAACCGCTGCACAAAACTGTCCCCCCGGTATTGGAGATAATTTTCCACCTCAAAGTCATGGGAAAAATCATACCCCACCCGCTCTTTGCCGATCAGCTTGCGGCCGAACTTTTCGTCCATCGACTTTTCGCTCATGTACGTGATGTGCCCGATCATCCGCGACAGGGCCAGGCCTCGGGCGGGGATGGTCTTGCCGTAATAATCCCCCCCCTGCCAGTCGGGGTCGGCCATGATCGCCTGACGGCAGACCTCATGCAAGGCGATCTGCTGCGCGGTGTGGCGATGATTGGTCGCGACGGCGATGACGGACTTGACCATCTTCGGATACATGATCCCCCACTTCAGGGCCTGCAGGCCTCCCATGGACCCGCCGGCGACGGACAAAAGTTTTTTGATCCCCAGATGGTCGATCAATTTTTTTTGGACGATGACCATGTCTTCGATGGTGACGACGGGAAAACTGAGTCCGTAGGGTTTGTCCGTCTTTGGATTGATGGACGTCGGGCCGGTTGTGCCCTTGCAGCTCCCCAGGCAGTTGGAGGAAATGATGAAATATTTATCCGTGTCAAAGGCCTTGCCCGGGCCGATCATGCTGTCCCACCATCCAGGCTTGTGTGCGCCGTGATGAAAACCGGCCGCGTGGGCGTCGCCGGTCAGGGCATGAAAGATCAAAATCGCGTTGGATTTATCATCGTTGAGCGTGCCGTACGTTTCGTAGGCCACGGTGATCGGGCCCAGATTGACCCCGCTTTTGAGAGGAAGTTCGTGAGGCGGCTCGGCAAACGTATAGAATTGCGTCGTGACAACGCCTAAATTTTTTTCGGTCATAAGGCCCTCAGCTTATCACAGGGGGACGCGGCCTGTCAATTTGGCAAACCGGTTTATGATGATTGACCGTCGGGGTTACTCACCGCAGTACTGAAACATCGCCTCGATGGTCTTCAAGGCGCGCCGGCGGACTTGAGGGTCAAGGATGACGCGGTCGCGGTCGGTCGGATTTTCAAGGACACGCAGAATGTCTTCGAGAGTATTGGACTTCATGTAACGGCAGAGGGTGCATGACCCGACGAACTTTTTCTCCGGGAACTCCACCTGCAGACGCGCCGACAGCCCGCACTCGGTGAGCATCAAAAATTCCTTGGCATCCGTCTGCGTCATGTACTTGAGCATCTGGGCGGTGCTGCCGACGAAATCGGAGGCGTCACAGACCGGCGGGCAGCATTCGGGATGGCTGACGACGCGGGCGTTGGGGTATTCCAGCCGGATTTTTAAAATCTGTTCGGCGTCATATTCTTCGTGGACATAGCAGGTGCCGATGAAATGACGGATGTCTTTCGTGATGCCGCGGCGTTTCATTTCGGCGATCAGGTTCTGGCCCATCAGCTTGTCCGGCAAAAAATAAATCTTGTCGTTTGGGACACGTTCGACGATCGTGTAAACGTTCGCGGAGGTCACGCAGACATCACATTCGGCCTTGACCTCGGCTGTCGTATTGATGTAACAGACAAACGTATATCCTGGAAATTCTTTACGCAAAGCCCTCACCTGCGCCGCGTTGATTGAATCCGCGAGCGTGCAACCATCGAGCATCGCCGGGATGAGGACTTCCTTTTCAGGGTTGAGGATCTGCGCCGTCTCCCCCATGAACCGCACGGCGGCAAAAACGATCTTGTCCGCCTTCGCGCTCATGGCGTCCTTGCTCAAGGCGTACGAATCGCCGGTAAAATCGGCGACACCATAAAGGATTTCGGGAGAAACGTAGGAATGCGCGAGGATAACGGCGTTTTGTTCTTCTTTGAGTTCGTTGATTTCGTTGATGAGCGGGACGAGGTCCTGGCACTTGCGGAGGCTGAACTGGCACACGTTGGCGCCGACCCTAACATTCTTTAAGGTTTGGTAAAGCTGCTCGGCTGTAAGGCGTTGTACCGTTAACATAAGCTCCTCCGATAAGTCACAAATATATAACAATTGCCCCGATAAATCAAGAGTTCCCTTGTCGCGCCTTTTAAAATTTCTAATTATTGATTTGTGATCCTTTCTTTGTTATTGTGAGACCGATAAATTATTTATCCTGCCACCTTTCAAACAATGTATTCCAAATTCATCGCTGTCGTGACCTGTTTTCTTTTAACGCTATGGGGAATGTTTTTGCGTTTTAAGTCCACCCATGAGCGGACATTATGGAACGATGAGGTCTATCAACTCCTTCAGACCACCGGACCGTTCAAACCGTTTTGGTTAAGAAATTTTTACGGGGACTTCTCGAGTTTCCCCGGTGATTATCTCTTGACGTACCCTTTCATCAAATTCTTTCTCATCCAGAACGGCCTCCAGAACGACATCGCGGCCTTCAACGCTTACAAGTGGGGGCTACTGATCCCTCAGATTGCGGCCACCCTTTTAGGGTTTTATTTTCTTTATCTTATCTGTGAGCGTCACTTTAAGACCATCTGGGGATTTGTCGCAGCCTTTACGGTTTTCAGCTTCAATTCCCTCCTGATTTTTCACGCGTTTGAATTCAGGACATACGCCTTCTTGCCGACCCTGGCCCTGGCCGGCTTTTACGTCCTCGACATCCTGACCACGGAATACGCGACCCTGAGCCGGACAAAAAAAAACCTTATCGTTCTCTTCCTTTTATTCACAATCGCGTTCCATCTCTTTAACATCATCGTCCTTGGCCTCCTGCTCACGCACCTTTTTATCATTTCGGCTCGTTCTTCCCAAAATGGACAATATCAACTTTTTATCAGGAATTCTCCCGCGCTCCGGTTTATTGTTCCCGTTTTTATCGCGGGCTCTTTTCTATGGCTCTGGTATCTGGGGCTGGGGCCGATTCATGGAGGAAAAATAGAGATCGCCCCGCGGGCTGTTTTTGAAAACACCCCCATCCCCAACCCATTGATCCATCCGCGAGGCTTTCTCAAGCAAATCTTCATCGATGGTCTCCTCGGTCATGCCCCGTCATCATTTCTGCTCCTGGGCCTGCCGCTCGCGTTTTTGTTCCCGAACAAAAATAGACTCAAACTCCTGGGATTTTTCCTGCTGATCATCGTCCTCGGCATCGAAGGCATCCTTTTGGCCGCCCTTTGGAAACAATACATGTTTCTCCCCCGGCAATTTATCTGGGCGATCCCGTTTTTTGCTTTTTTTATAGGCTGGTGCTGGGACGCTTTCATCGCGGCATCAAAATCATCCCCAAGACTGACCGGACGGGAAATCCTCCTTATGACCCTGCTGTGCGTTTTCTTCGGATATCAGATCATGGGTCTGTCCCGAACCCGCCTTGTCTCGGCTGAAAAACGGATCTCGCGGGACCGCGCGAAAATCACGGCCTTGTATGACAACCTTAACCCGATCCCCATTCAATATTTATTCGATCTCTCGGCAGGGGTGCAGCCTCGCGATCAAAGCCGGCTCGAGCAGTACAACGCGTATTACAGCGTCATCGCCGCCGAACTGCCCAAGGCCGCGGACGCTCTCGGGATGCTTGGACACTCTTCTTACGCCCTCGGGAAAATGGAAATCGCGGCAACGGCCTTTCAAAAGGCGATCCAGCTGGAGCCGCGCTTTTTCTGGTTTTATCATAACCTCGGCGCGATCTATTTTAAAAACGGCGATTACCCCAAAGCGGCGACAATCCTGCGGGCGGGGCTGGAGGTCAGCGAGGACGATACTTTAAAATTTTTGCTTTCCTCGAAGGCCTACCTCCCTCTCGTCATCAGATTTGAAAAAAAACCGGCCCTTCTGGAGGCGAGACTGCGGGACGGTTATCTTAAGAGCTATAAACTTTTGGTCTCGAGTTATTTTTCTTTGAGGGATTACGCAAGCACAATCGAGTTCGCGACGGAAGCCGTGACCCGAGGCGGCGGGCATGACGATTTTTTTTATGACTACGCGGGGAGGGCCGCTTATCAGCTCAAAGAGTATGCCCGCGCCGTGAAGTTTTTTCAGCAGGCGGTCGAAAAAAACGCCGAGAACTCCGACGCCTTTTATTTTCTCGGATTAAGCCTGAAAGCCATCGGTCGGGAAAAAATTGCCGCGCAAGCCTTTCAGCAAGCCCGACGTCTGCACGAACAGCACGCACCGTCCCCGCCTCTTGCGATTGAGCTGCAAATCTTTTAAAGTGGGTCGAGCGTTTAACGGTTGGGGATGCCGCGGCTCTTCAAGCCGTGAGGGGTGGCGTCGGTGATTTTGACGGAAATCATGTCACCGCGACGGTAAGGTCCTGCGGGAAAGATGACCAGCTTATTGCCGTCGGTACGGCCATGGAACTCTTCTCCTGAACGGGTGGTGCTTTCTTCTTCGATCAAAACCTCGAAGGTCTCGCCGATATGGGCCTGGTTTTTTTTCAGCGAAATGTCCTTTTGGAGGTCGTTGAGGCGGACGATGCGTTCGGTCTTGACCGCGTCAGAAACGTCATCGGGAAATTTTTTGGAGGCGATCGTATTTTTTCGTTCTGAATATTTGAAGATGAAGGCCGCGTCAAACCGGACCTCCTCCATCACGCGATACGTGTCTTCAAACTCCGCCGCGGTTTCGGTCGGGAACCCCACAATGATGTCCGTCGTGAGCGCGATGCCGGGAGAGAGACGGCGCGTTTTGGCGACGAGGTCGAGAAATTCTTCACGCGTGTACGTCCGGCTCATCATCTCCAGCACCCGGTTGTTTCCCGCCTGCAGCGGCAGATGGATGTGCTTGCAGACTTTTGGATTGTGGGCCACGGTCTTGAGGAGCTTGTCGGGAAAATCCTTCGGATGCGGCGAGGTGAAACGGATGCGCCGGATCCCCTCAACACGGCTGACCGCCTCGAGAAGATCCGCAAAATCCGCATTGTCGTGCGCGTACGAATTGACATTCTGCCCCAGCAGTGTCACCTGCCGGAAGCCATCATCTACAAGCCGTTTGACCTCGTCAACCACGTTCTCCACCGAGCGGCTCCTCTCACGGCCGCGGGTATACGGCACCACACAAAAGGTGCAAAAATTATCGCATCCGCGCATGACAGCGATCCAGGCGTTGACACCGCTCACCCGGCTGGGATAAACGTCGGAATAGGTTTCAAACTCGGAGAGCGTCACATCAAAAAGCTTTTCCCCCTTTTGGGCGGCCTGACGGATCAACTCGGGAAGGCGCTTATAACTGTCCGGCCCGGCGATAAAATCGATATCCAGACTTTCATTCTCCAACAACTCCTGCCGCAGGTTCGTCGCCATACATCCCAAAAGCCCGATCATCGGCGGCGCGCCGCTGCGCTTATGCTTGATCTCATGCACCCGCCCGTAAATCTTCCGGTGCGCGTTCTCCCGGATCGCGCACGTATTCAAAAGCACCACATCCGCCTGCAGTTCATCCTTAACAAAAACAAACTCCCCCTGAACCAAAATCGCCCGCACCAGCTCAGAATCATATTCATTCATCTGGCAGCCGTAGGTCTGGATGAATACTTTTTTATTTTTTAGCGTGTTCATCATGTTCCAAGTATAGTCGATTTAGTTTAACCAGTCATCTTATAACTTTGCCTGGATAGCGATTTTCAACATGCTTATCGGATTTTTGCGCCCCCTTCCACATCTTGAAGTATACTATGAACATATTATCGCGCTGCTCTCTTTCGCCTTCGAATATTCTTGGCAAATAAATCCAGGGCACCGTCGGATGCAGATGGTGTCTCAAATGCCAGTTGTGATTAAGCCAAATCCAATCCAGTAACGCGAATGTTCTCAAATTCACAGCTCCTCGCTGAACATCGCGTTCTGTTCCATAATGGTGGACATATTGCATCGCCGACCACATAAACCCGAACCCGAATAGGACCGTCATATATTTCCAAAACGGAATATGGAATATCCCCATCAAAGCCCCATGGATTATAAAAATAGCGATCGCCTCCACCCGAATATGGACCAAATATTTTGGATTTAATGTCTCTAATAAGGCATTCGTCGGCCGATCAAATTTCTTCTTATAAGCCGATTCCGATGACAGCATCTGCGGATAAAAAGCGGCAATGACATTGCTTAAGAGAATCATCACCCAAAACATGCCGGTAAGAATGCCGTAAAATTGCGCCTGTTTCAGGATGATATTGTCCCCCTCAAAATAAATATCAAAGGCCTCGTCATCTGAGCGGTTGCGCATATGATGCCCTAGATGGCCCTGGCGTATTACGTGAAACGGGGCCGGGAAAAACAGGGCCAGAACAACACCGAAGGCATTGTTTACACGCTGATTATCGTGCAATAAATTATGCTCTGCCTCATGGACCATGGCATAAGCCGAATTCATAACGATGCCATAGCCGATCGCCAGGCCCACTAAACCTAACCATCCCTCTACCATGCCTGCGGCGATAAGTATGGAACAAAGCAGAATCAATTGAACGATGGCAATCACAACGTTTAATGTGCCCGGGACGGGGTATTTGTTATTTATCTTCATGACACTTATTTAAGCTGTCTTGGTTCTTCCTTTGATAACGAAACCTAACACAAGACCAACGACTAAGGCCCCGGAAGCGATCATTTTCCAAAAATTAATAAAGTGTGTAATTTCCGGATTGTCATAAAAATTCACCCCGTTATGAAGCGTTGCCACTTTCCACTTGCCGTCTTCTTTGAGCAGTGTCGCCGACCACTTGGATTTAACCTTGGCTGTATGGCCGTTGGCTAAAACATAAGTATCATCACTTTCTCCATAAACAATACCGACGTTCTCCTGAATAAACTTCGTTTTCATGAACGCTTTGGGCTGGAAATTAAGCGATTTTAATAGAGCGTTTTTTCCTCCCAACAATTTATCATAGTAGGCCATAAACTCCTCTCTATTAGTGACGGCCGATTGATCAGCACCCACATAGATATAATCTTTTGCGAAAAAATTCCTTATGTGCTCGATATCCTCGGTATTGATGGCGTGGGTAACATCGGCTAGAAGCTGACGCATTTCCTCATGATCTCTTTCACGGGTGCCATTCTCCTGAGAAAAAACGGGTGAAACAAAAACTAAACTAGCAAATACCCAAAGAAATAATATATGTCTATATGTTTTTAAAAGCATCATCGCCTCCCTTGTCTTTGCATTATGATACAGGCAACATTTCCCCTTGGAAATAGTTTGACCACGCATCCCGATTATCCAAATAAGATGGCTTAATATCCCCCAACTTCTGGCCTTCCTTGATACAACGATTCATGTACACAGCTTTGGCATCATTTTTTACCAAGAATATTCGCAGAGGCTTTAACTGATGTATATCCAGGGCGTGACGATAGTGAAAGTTCTCCTTTAAGCGCGATTCCAGCTTTTGTCGAAAGTCCAGCAAGGATTGCCGTTGGACCTCATGATGGGATTGAATATAGAGCACATACCAGCCGCCAGCATAACTTATCTCGGAAGAAAGCATAATAAAATCATGCGCAATGGGAAATTCCCGCAGGACACCTGTGATCGATTGAAAGACAAAGGCATCATCGAGTTTCTCTCCCACAATATCGGATAATTTCTCTCTTCCGATAAATTTAAGTATTGGCAGCCCTTCATAAAAACCCTCAACTTTGGCTTTGTCTCCAATATTATATCGATATAATCCGGCACCTGCCGTGATCACAAAGGTGTATTCTTGATGCTCAATAAGCTCATCGATTAACTTCACCGAACCCGTAGCAGTATCCAAAAATTCAAGAAAATGGGACGTGTAGGCCGGGATGTTTCCGCAGGCTTCCTCCCAGGGAATTGTCATCACACTTTCGGTGGCCAATAAGCCTTTATTCTGAAATTTTATGGTAGGAAAATACTCTTTCAGTTTATGTGCATGAAATCCTGCTGCATTGTCCATCCAGCAGGATATCAAAGACAAACCCTTCCAGATGGCTTCGTATCTAAGGGATGCAGCTAACTTCATACAGTCTTCAACCTCTTCGGCTCTGCGCACTGAGGGGCGCACAAATCCTGGAATTCCGTTTTTAAGACCGGTTATCATTTTTTGTGGAAAGGTTTGAATGTATTCAATGAGCAGAGTCCATAAGGCCGGGTTCCATATCGAGACAAAGGTCAGGTCATTGGCCCTGAGTAAGGAACATGCCGTAACATACATAAAATGATCAACATCCTTTATCTCGCGGATATTGTTCTTAATAATCGAGTTGAATCTTAGAAACTTCCCTATTGATCCAAAATATTCAAAATCATCTTCAAATCCGACCGGGATAGCGTTTTCTTTCCCCTTGGATCGTGATACGGGGGGTGTTATAGTCCAGTAACTCCTTCCCTTTATCATCCCAGGATGGTGTTGCATCATATTGACCACCCAGGGGCCAATCGCTGACAGAAATTCATTCTTCAATGATAACGTATAAGGAATAAGCTTTGTTCCTCCGCTGCTGCCGCCGGTAGGCTCTAATAAACCGACCCTCTCTTTGGTAAGAATATTATCATCACCCGCCTGTATTCTCTTGATAAACGGTCGATAATCATCATAGGTCTTAATGGGCACCTGACTCTGAAACTTTTTATACGAATCTATATCGCGGAAGTGATATTCTTTGCCGAATTCCGTATCACGATTTCGTTTTATTGAGCCCAATAAGATATCTTCTTGAACTTTCCGGGCGCACTTAATATTCTTGAGAAAATATCTATACCGGGGCAGACAATTCCAGTACCAGAGTTTATTGATAATAACGCTGCGTATCACTTTATTTGATCTCCGACGTATGATCAATAAATTTTAGCGCCCTGTCTGTTAAATTATCGAAACTGATTTGCGCGATGCACGGCAGATAATCGCCCGTGATATACCCCGGGTTGGCTTCGCAAAAAAACCGAATATGCGGATTTTTTAATTTGTTTTCTGCTATCCGGCCGTATTCGTTTTTCAGATAATCACCCTCTTCTGCAAATCTAATGATGCCCTCGCCCTTCTTATACTGGTGGTTAAATTTATGTTCTGCCAGATAAGCTATAAGCTCTTTCTCGTGCGGGGGCGTGTCAGCTAGATAAGTGGGATAATAAACCTGGAAATACAAAGGCAATAGACGGTACGTCCTTATACCTTTCGTTATAAGAAACCAATACAATGGTCCCTTGCATTCCTGCCAGCATTTTTGAATTAAAGACATAAACATCTTACTGGTTTCCATATGTCCCCAGTATTCCTCTTTGATGACCGTGTCACCGGAATACAGAACATGGAATTTTTCGTTTTTATAACGGACGCCGAAGACATCATAGGTTGTGAATCCGCACAGATTTTCCCGATTGTCAAAAACCAGCAAAACACCCTTTTTCGCGTTCATATCATTCTGAAAGGTTTCCTGCTGAATGTTATCGTAGTAGGTGCTCATCAACCGGTACATCACATCAATATCAGCACGAGATAACTCCTTAACGCTTACAATCCTGTTGGTCAACATTATAGAGCCCCGCATTCCAGATAGAGAGGAATTCCTTTATTTAAGCAATCCTCTTTCTGCCTATCCCAATTAACCCGGTACACCTTGCTTTCATATTTGATATGTTTTCTTAACATCAATTGATCGCGCAAGGGATGGCTTTCATGAACTCCTACCACACAAAATGGAAAGTCCCGTGCTTGCGTCATTACGTTATCCAGAAAG
>CAYHZK010000068.1:0-10109 GCA_964361085.1 uncultured Planctomycetales bacterium | reverse complement strand
CTTGAGCATATCCGCTGGGGGATCATCGACCGTTTTTTGAGAAAGCGCCCCATCTCCTGAATCTGCCTTTCCCCCCGGGGATTCAACGGCCTGTCGAAATCGTCAAGTCCCGGGATGCTCCTGTCTGACTTTGCATGCCGGAGAAGGTATAAACGTTTCATCGCATTTTCCTTTGATTTAATGCGATGACGGCCTGCCCTAACGCAATGCCGCCGTCGCCGGAAGGGATCCACTGGTGCCAGTAAGGCGCAAAACCGGCTTTTCTTAAGCCGTCAACAAGCCTCCCGGTGAGATATTTGTTTTGAAAACATCCGCCGCTCAACACAACCTTCTCCTCGCCGGCTTTTTTCGCCATCACAATAGCCATGGCGACGAGGGTATTATGAAATCTTGCCGAAATCATTTCCAGTTTCTCGCCGGACCGGGAATCATTGAAAATCCCCTTCACCATGGGTGTCCAGTCAAACACAAAGAGTTGATTTTGACCGCCGGTGATCTCAAACTCATACCGATCGTCGATGGCCGTGCCCCACGCAAGGAATTCCAGACTCATCGCGGCCTGCCCTTCATAATGATTGCATTGGCGAACTCCCAAAAGAGAAGCGACGGCATCAAACAACCGCCCCACGCTGGAGGTTAACGGAGAATTCAGATTTTTTGACACCATGCGCTGAATGATTTTGAGCTCCCCTGAGCTAAAGGCCTTCACCGGCGGGGAGTCTTCAAACCCCGCAAGCGAACCGTCCAGTTGACTTAAGAGTCCTACGGCGGCTCTGCGCGGCTCCTGAATCGCCTTTTCTCCGCCGGGAAGTGGAAACGGTTTGATGGATCCCACGCGCTGAAATTCCGATAAATTTGTCTTTAGAAATTCTCCGCCCCAGATGGTTTGATCCGCGCCGAAGCCCGTCCCGTCCCAGGCGATGCCCAGGACCGGGCCGCTGATGCGGTTCTCCGCCATGCAGGAGACGATGTGGGCGTGGTGATGCTGAACTTCAATGCGAGGCAGCCCCGTTTCTTTCGCAAACCGTGTCGAGACGTAGTCGGGATGCCGGTCATGAACCACATACGCCGGCGAAGTCTCATAGAGCCCCTGCAGGCTTTTTGTCGTCTGCAAAAAGGCGTCATACGATGGCTGCGTTTCAAGGTCACCGATATGCTGGCTTAAAAAAACATGCCGATTCACGTTGACGGCGACGGTATTTTTCAAATGACCTCCGACCGCCAGGACCGCCGGACCATCTTCGTCGACAGGCACAGGCAGCGGCGCGTAACCGCGGGAACGCCGGATCATGAACGGCCGGCCCGCCGTGATTCTTATCACCGAATCGTCCACGCTTCTGACAATGGGACGGTTGTGGACGAGGAGAAGATCGGCGATCCCCGAAAGCCTTTTGACGGCCTCGCGCTCGTCCGTGCAAATCGGCTCGTCCGCCAGGTTGCCGCTGGTGGCGACGACCGGGACATGGATCTCCCGCATCAGAATATGATGCAGAGGGCTGTAGGGAAGCATGACGCCCCAACAGGGATTTTCCGCGGCCACAGCATCAGCGATCCCGTGATGATTCGATTTCTTATCGAGCAAAACGATCGGAGCCTCGCCGGACGTCAGGAGTGATTTTTCCGGTTCCGAGACGCTGCAAACCTTCTCAATCATTTCACAGGAAGGGAACATCAGGGCGAAGGGTTTTCCTTCGCGGCGCTTGCGTTCGCGCAGCAAGCGGATAATCTTCTCATGACGGGCGTCGCAAAACAGATGAAAGCCGCCGATCCCTTTCACCGCAATAATTTTGCCGTTGAGGATCTCTCGCGCTGCCGCTGTCAAAGCCTCGCCTCGTTTTTCTAAAATATTTCCTTTTGTGTCCCACAATTCCAGGTGAGGCCCGCAGTGAGGACAGGCGTTGGGCTGGGCGTGAAAACGCCGGTCTCCGGGGTTGTCGTATTCTTCCCGGCAGTCCGCGCACATCGAAAAAATTTTCATGGACGTATTGTCCCGGTCGTAAGGAACGGCCTCCATAATCGAATAGCGCGGCCCGCAATGCGTGCAGTTGGTGAAGGGGTACAAAGAACGGCGGTTATCGGGATCAAAGATTTCTTCCCGGCATTCCGCGCACGTGGCGATGTCAGGCAGGACCAGCGCCGTTTTTGACGCCGACGGTTCACTGGGGTGAATGTCAAAATCCCGGTAGCCCGCAGGCGCAAGCCGCTGCGACCGCAAAGAGTCGATTCTGCTGTGGATCGGGGCCTCGCTTTTGATGCGCTTTAGAAATTGTTCGAGATTTTTCTCCTGCCCCTCCACTTCAATCGTCACCCCTCCGGTTGTGTTGTTGACCCACCCCGCCAGATCAAGCTCGCGGGCCAGCCGGTAAACAAAGGGACGAAACCCGACACCCTGCACAAGACCCTGCACGGCGACGGCGATACGGCAGCGTTGATTTTTTTTATCTAATAACCCGCTTTTCATTTTTCCGACGGCTCCGCAATCTCGCACTCGACGCTTAAAAGCAGGATGTCCTGCGCGTGAGGGTCGTGGATATCCTCCGAACCTTCAATGTCCAACCGGGCCCCTTCGGCGACCGTGCTTTTTGTCTCGTCTTCAAAATGCTCACGGAAGTGACCCGCGGAAATATGGCTTAACGCGCCCAGACGGACCTTGACGGACGAAATCTTGCGCGCCTTCTGCTCCCGGGCAATGTCTTCAATCTTGTGAACCAGATTATGAATCAGGGACATCTCGTGCATGATGAGTCTCCCGTGTTGAACGGCATTTTTAAAAGGTCGTCGATTTCTTCCTGAATATCATCGGTCACTTTTTGCGACGAGAGCAGCACCTCTTTCGAAATTCCCTCGCCCATCTGAAAATCCCGGCCTTCGATGCCGTAAACGACAACACGGGGCGGCAGCTGATTCAAAGTCCGGGCAAGCTCAAGGCAGTCCGCGATGCCGAAGGTGTGGGTCGAGGCGTAAAAAATGCTTTTCGGAAGCTCGTCGGGAGGGATCACAAAACGGTAGATCGTCCCCGGCGCCGCCCCCGAGGAGACGGCGTCAACCAGGATCACGGCTTTGAAATCCCGCCATTGTTCGATAAGCCCGGTCGCCTCCCTTTGATGCTCCTTAATGGCGGTGTTCGGCATTTGCCGTTTGCGCAGGCTCCGCGCGATAAAAAGCCCCGCGCCGTCATCCCGGCGGTATTCATTGCCGATCCCCACAACGCAGACAGGTGGGCTTGACGTCTCCATCATTCTCTTTCGACATTCAATTTTAAAAAATGAGTCGAACACGATATGCACGGGTCATAATTGCGGATCGCCTGCTCGCAATGCCATTGCAATTTATCAGCCGGCCAGCCGATGTTCGGTTCGATAAAACGCCGCAGGTCTTTTTCAATGGTACTCTGGTTCACGCACGTCGGAGAAACGATCTTGGCGTCGAGGATTTGTCCTTTTCCGTCAATCTTATAACGGTGATAGCATATCCCCCGAGGGGCTTCGGTGGCGCCATAGCCGGTTCCCGCCCTCGGAGAGACTTCAACCGACGGGGCATCGGGCTCTTCATAATTCTCAACGACACGAACAGCCTCATCAAAGGCAAACACAGTCTCCAGGCACCGGATGATAATACTTTTAAACGGGTTAAAACATCCCTGTCCCAATCCCACCTCGCCGGCAAGATCCTGAATCCAGGCGGGAAGTTTGTCAAAATTAATATTAAACCGCGCCATGGGCCCCAGGAAGGCAGGCCCCCTTCCGTTCACATGCGTGTGCAAGGCCGTCGAGTGCGCCACATGCGTCTCAATAAAATAATCGTCGTACTGGCTGATGGGCGCATCGATCCCTTTGTTCGACGTTATTCGGCCTTCGATGATGCCGTACTCATCCGGATGACGAAGGGCCGCGAATTCGTAATCCTCCTCAAAATCCGGAAAGTTTAACTTCGCGCTCCAGCGGACAGCCTCCATCGCGGCGTCCCGGCCCCATTTCAGGTCATCCAGCAGCGCGTCCCGCAGTTCTTTTTTTCCCGGCACGCGGTAAAATCCGCCGACCTTGAGGTTAATGGGATGAATCTCCCGTCCCCCCAGCACCTCAAGAATACGGTTGCCGTATTTTTTGAGTTTCAAACCTTTCTTGACGATCTCCGGATAATCTTTGGCCATCGCAACGGCGTCCTGGTATCCCAAAAAGTCCGGCGCGTGCAGCATAAAGACATGCAGCGCGTGGGACTCGATCCACTCCCCGTCGTAAATCAGCCGGCGCAGGCTTCGTAACGGGCCTGCAACCTTAACGCCGCAGGCGTCTTCCATAGCGTGCGACGCGCCCAGAAGATAAGCGATGGGGCAGATGCCGCAGATGCGCGCCGTGATATCCGGCGCCTCACGGAAATCCCGTCCCCGCAAAAAGGCCTCAAAAAACCGGGGCGGCTCAAAAATCTTCAACTTCACATCCCGAAGTTTGCCGTCGCGGATTTTAATGTCCAGCGCCCCCTCGCCCTCCACACGGGCGAGGTAATTGACTTTGATGGTCCTATTTTTCATATGTCTCTTTTCTCCCACGGGATTGTTGCAAAATGTCCAGATGCAAGGCATCGACGAGTGACCGCGGAGGCGTACATCATCAAGTACGCCGCACAAGGGACCGAGGAGATAACGCCGCAGATGGGCGTTTTGCAACAGTCCCCTCATGGCGTTCACTTTCTTCCCGGAAAGCCCCGGCGCAGGCGTTAAATCCACGGAAGACCCGGACGAGATCCGCGTCTTTCATCTGCGATTTCTCTTTAAACCACGAGCTGATCGATTGGGTATTCGGCGTTTCCCTGGGGCCATAGCAGCCGTAACATCCGCGGCTGTACGCGGGGCAGAGAGCGTTGCAGCCCGCGTGCGTGACCGGCCCCAGACAGGGCGTTCCCCGGCTGACCATGACGCAGACCGTTCCGCGGCGTTTGCATTCCATGCACACGCTCTCTGTCGGGATACGAGGTTGACGCTTTTGTAAAAACGCGCAGATGACCTCGAGCAATTGCTGTTTGCTGATCGGGCAGCCGCGCAGCTCGAAATCGACAGGGACATGATCCGCGATGGGGGTTGACTGATCCAGCGTCGAGATATAGCGCGGGGTGGCATAGACAATGGAGGTGAATTCTTTGACATCCTTAAAATTGCGCAGGGCCTGAATCCCCCCCGACGTGGCGCACGCGCCGATCGTGACCAGGGTTTTGGAGACCTTCCGGACCCTTTGGATGCGTTCACGATCGTCCGGTGTCGTGATCGACCCTTCCACCAGCGACAAATCATACGGGCCTTTGACCGTTGCGCGGGAGGCCTCCATAAAATAAGCGATCTGAAGTTCTCCGGCGACGGCAAGAAGCTCATCCTCGCAATCCAGAAGGCTTAGCTGACAACCGTCGCAGGACGCGAATTTCCAGACTGCTAATTTTGGCTTATTGTTTTTCATGGTTTAAATCTCTTGAATTCGAAAAATCCGTTTAACGCCATCATACCGGAATACCGGACCGTCTTTGCAAATAAAATACGGGCCGTACTGACAGTGCCCGCAAAATCCGATAGCGCATTTCATATTCCGCTCCATGGACAGATAAATGCTTTCTTCCTTAATCCCCTGTTTCGTGAGCGCCATGATCGTAAAATTCATCATGATCTCCGGACCGCAGAGATAGGCAACAGTGGAATCCGGGTCCACTTGAAATCTGGGGATCAGCGCCGGGACAACACCGACGTTGCCTTTCCATGTCCGGGAAGCTTTATCAACGGTTATGACGATTTCAATATCGGACTTTTCCGACAGACTTTTCAGTTCCTGATGATAAAGAATATCCTGCGGCGTCCGCGCCCCGTACAACAGAATAATCCGCTTATATTTCTTCCTTTGGCTCAAAAGTTGGTACATCAACGGCCTTAAAGGAGCCAGACCAATACCGCCCGCCACGATGATGGCGTTGTTCCCATCCGCCCGTTCCGCGGGCCAGATGCTTCCGAAGGGGCCTCGGATTCCGATGGTATCGCCGGCTTTCAGATCTCCCAGGTGTTTTGTCACGTTGCCGACAACCCTCGTCGTGTGCCGAAGCGGCAGAGGCGACAGAGGATCGCCGCTGATCGAAATGGGGACCTCCCCCACGCCAAAAACGTATAGCATATTAAACTGTCCCGGCTGGAAAGAAAACCGGCCGCCTTGTTCCTCCGGAATCAATTCCAGGGTGAACGTGTCGTGAGTATCTTTTATATAGTTCTCCACCCGGTAGATGGAGGGAATCATCGGATCGTTCATGTTATTTATGACTTTCCGTTCGCGATTTAAGGCCGTAAATATCCAGCAGCTGAAGCCGTGTCATTTCCAGACGTTGAGCTAAGACGGTTGAGAACTTTTTCAAGAGCGCGTAACCCATATCATGATCTTTTTCACATTTCCCTCTCAGGCATTTTCCGTCGAGAGCCACCGCGTGCGTTTCTTCAACGGCCCGCGAATCAAACCGCCATATGTACGGCGGAATGATCCAGGAAAAACCGAAGATATCGCCCTCGTGCAGGGTTTCAATCGTGATGCTCCCCTGCCCGGGAGCCTGGATGTCAATCGCGACCCTGCCCGCGCGAATAATGTAGAAAACATCGGCAGATTCACCCTGCCGGGAGATCAGCGCCCCTTTTTTGAAAACGACATTCTTGCCGCACCCGGCGATGGTTGCGATATAGGGAGCATCCAATCCCTTGAAAAAATGATGGTCTTTGAGCAGATCTTCAATCGTTTTCATGATGTTGTTTCCTCTTTTTTTTAAACAGGATTTTCGCGGATCGATTTGACTTCTTCCGTGATGTCGATCCCAACCGGGCACCAGACGATGCACCGGCCGCAGCCGACGCATCCGGAGGCGCCGAACTGGTCATGCCAGCTGGCCAGCTTGTGCGTCATCCACTGCCGGTAACGGCCTTGAATCGATTTGCGAACGCTCCCCCCGTGAAGGTGGGAAAATGCCGAGCTGAAGCACGAATCCCACGTCCGCCATCGGTCAACGTTTTCGCCTTTCAAGTCCGTGACGTCTTCCACATTCGAGCAAAAACACGTCGGGCAGACCATCGTGCAATTGGCGCAGGAAAGGCATCTCTCGGCGACTTTTTTCCACTGGGGATGTTCCGCGTTCTGATAAAGGAGTTCTTTGATATTCCTGGTATCCATCACGCGGCCCATATGTCCCTCGGCCGCTTTAAGCAGATCATCCTCCCGTTGTTTTTGCGCTTCATCCCCGGGCTGATGCGTGACACGGCGCAGGAGCTCCTCCCCTTGAGGTGTCGCGGCGCGCGCGATAAAATAGTGCTCCTTCTCGTTGATCACTTCCGTCAGAGAAAGATCAAACCCCGTCGCAGCCTTGGGACCGGTATTCATTGAAACGCAAAAGCAGGCGCCGCCGGGCTGCACGCAGTTGACGGCGATCAGCAAAACATTTTCCCGGCGAAGCTGATAGTTTGGATCGACAAAGGGCCCCCCCACAAAAACCTTATCCTGTATTGCGATCGCGTGAAGCTCGCAGGAACGGACCCCCAAAAACGCGATCTTCTGCCGGGAGGGAGATTCTTTTTCGATCCGAAAGCCGTTCCCCTTCTTCTGTCCTTCCCCCACCGTCAAATGGCCGTGCCACAATTTTTCTTTCGGAGGAAAAAGAAACTTTTTCCACGATGTCGGGCCGACCACATAACCGAAAAGAGCCTGATCACCGCGCTGGACCAACCGGTATGTCCCGGCTTCCTGTTTATCCGCCCATCCGATGGGCAGATCATCAACCGATTGAATATCGCTGTAAACGATCGCCTGATCTTCAATGGTCGGGCCGATCATTTTATACCCCAGCTCTCCCAGGGCATTAAAAAGCTGTTGAAAGTCTTTCCTTTGTATGATGTGCATACGTCATCACCATTTTCACGTTTGCCTAAAGCGGAATATTTTGGCTATTTATATGACAAGGATGTGTTCTTGTCCATCCGTTAATCTACCCAATTTTGTAGGTAGAACTACACATCAACAAGGATGGCGTTCCTGGAAAAGAGTCGTAGAGGCCTTGGATGATTTAATCAGGCCTTAATCCTCAAGAATGTCCTTCATCAGGGACTCAAGGTGGGCGAACTTTTCCGCGTAATCCAGACGGGCCCGCCGGATGACCTCCAGGGCTTCTTCGCGATCATAGATATCGGTGATCTCGCAGAGCCGTTCCTGGGAGCCGGGAAGATCTTTGTAGGTCAGGAAATAATGTTTTAAACGATCAATAAATGCCGGCGGACAATCGATCACATCGCGCCACCGGCTGTACAACCCGTCGGCATGCATGACGGCGATGATCTTGTCGTCCGCCTGTCCCTGGTCGATCATGCGAAATCCCCCGACCGGGATCGCGTGCACGATGATGTCCCCGTGGCTGATGGTTTTCTCCGTCAGGACGCAAATATCCAGAGGGTCGTCATCCCCGACGATCCCCGGACGGCCGGTGTGCTGACGACAGAACTCCGCGATCCGTTCGCCGCAATACGTCTGCGGGATAAACCCGTAAAGCGTGGGACAGATGCTGGAATACTTCTGCGGGCGGTCGACCTTGAGGAATCCGCTTTTTTTGTCGATCTCGTATTTTACGGTGTCCGTCGGGACGGTCTCAATATAGGTGTTGACCACCTGCGGCGCTTCCTTGCCGATCTCAATCCCGTGCCAGGGATGAGACCGCAGCAAAAGCGCCAACGACTGCCATAGACTGGTGAGATCATTATTCATGGGGTTTGACTTTGCCTCCGTTGTTCTTCGGTTGTCATGGTTTTCGATGTTCCGCGAATGGGCTGATTATACAGTTGCCGCCGGGAGAATACAAGGCAGAGAAAAGCATAAAAGCCTTCAGCTATCGTGTCCAACACAAAAATCCCGGAAGACACGACAGACATAAATACAACGCAGGCATTATATAGTTTGCCACGATCAGCGCAGGCCATTCTGATCTAATTTTCTTTTTTCTATCGCTTGCTTAACAGGGTCGGAAAGATTGAGCGTTTTTTCATCCAGACGTTGTAATCCACTGGAATAGGAATAAGGACATGAAGGATCTATGCTCCGGGGAATTCCCAATTTTTTAAGGCACGCGGGAACAAGTTCTTTCGCGGCTCGCTCCGTTAAACGTTTTCGGGATTGATTTTCTCCTGCGAGTTTTGCTCTCATTTTAGCATAAGACAGGACGCTGACCGGTGAGTCTTGCAGTCCCCCATACGAACTAAAAACAAAATTTGAATTTCCTGAGAATATATCCAATTCAGTAATACCGACGACCATCGTATTGGGATCTTTTGAAAAATAAGGATTTATGGCCTTAGAAAGTCACGACACCATTGGATCAGCTTCCCATTGATAACCGGCTTCTTCCATTTTCTTAAAAATTTGATTCATGGCTGAAACGGCATGAGGCCCCTCTTCTCTGGCTTTTTCGATGAGTTCTTCCTTTAACTTTGACAACGGCCAATCACTGAAATCTCTTTTTGTTTTCCAGATATTGGAGGCCATTTTTTCGAGATATGGTCTATACGCAGATCTTGCCGGTTCAGGAACCGCCCATTTCACAGGTAAGCGGCGGATAACAACAGGAATCCCCACCATATTCTCGTAAATTTGCGAGATGTCCTGAAGCAGCCATGGATTACATGGCGGAAGCGGGATCAGGACAACTTTTAACCCCGCGTCTTCAACTCCCAACTCCGGGTAGGATGAAAAGGCCGGAATGTCTTTGTTCAGAATATCAGCAGAAGCGTTTAACAAATTTTCTTCTTCCGCATCCCTGGCAACGATCTTCGCAGATTGGATCTTTTCCTCCGTATCTTCGGTAATGCTGAGATATTCCATGTGCGCGTCATAATTCTCTGGACTCGTTTGCAGCAAATTTTGATACACGGTTTTGACACCCGGATCTTTCCGGGCTGCCAGTAATTTGGCAAATTCATAAATAACCCCACCCCATCTGCCCATAATCACATTGCCGTGTTTTAAGGCCACATTATACTGATGCTCCCTCGCGGCGAAGATAATACTTTTAATCAGTACTGTCCGGTTAACTTTTAATTAAGTTTTGTAAGTTCATAATTCTTA
>CAYHZK010000067.1:8998-10538 GCA_964361085.1 uncultured Planctomycetales bacterium | reverse complement strand
CCCCCTCCGCCTCATCGTTCCAGCGGACAAAGACACCTTTCTTTTCCCAGGAAAAAATATAATCGGTGCGCCGTTCGTGCTTCCGGACAATGTTGTCGTGCAGGAGGTACTGCTGCGGATTGAAGTTGAATTGTTTTTTTAGAAAAGCAATCGCCCTGGCCTGGGCCTGTTCCTCCGTCTGGTCGGGACGGCTGACGCTTTCGTCGATGACATGGGAAAAATCCGTGACCTCGCCTGTCGCCGCGCTCAAGGTTAAATAATATTCCTCTTTCTGATCTTCCTTAAAAAACCGCACACTCCAAAGGAAAAGCTCATAATCATGCTCCCTGAGAAACTCAAGTTCCCGGCGGAAGCCGACGGACTTTTGCAAATACCGGTCGGAGTTGCTGGACCCGACAAAGATCGCGGCGTGCTGATAAAGGGCTAAATCCGCGGGAGAAATCCCCCGGTCCCAGATCATAAAACGCCGGGCGATCTCAACGGCCCGGGGACGGTCAATAGACAAATTGATAAACAAGAGCTGCGGATAGGTAAAACAAAACCAGATGCCGACGGCAAGGAATGAAAACGCGAAAAATTGAAGCCATGTTTTTCGGGGAATCATAGTTTAGAGTAAATTGATGACTTCTTTGGGAAGTTTCTTGAGCTCCTGTTTGCCAAGAACCTTGATGGACCAGCGCAACAGTTTTAACTTTTGCGACAGCCGTTCATCCGGTTGAGTCACGCCGCGCAGTTTGAGCCGGGACAGGAACAAAACTTTGCGCAACGTACCAAAGATGATCCGGGCCTCCCGGGCGCGGTTGCTGCCGGATTCGATGATCTGGTTAAGGGCGCTGTACGCCATGGCATTGACCATAGGGTTGTAATGGTCCATCTTCTGAATCAGGGCCGGCACCATCGCGTAAAAATATTTGTAGCGGTCGATCAGGCAAAGGGTGTGCATGATCTCCACCTCGACAAAGGCGGCGTTGGTCTTGTTGAGCCGCCGGATCAGATCTTTTTCAAGGAGCAGTTTTTCCCGGGAGACGACCTTGTCGCTGAATTTTTCCTTAAAGACGCGGATCGCGGCGGCGGTCTGATAGGGGTTGAGGGTATCGTCCCTGATCATCGCGATCAGATAGTCCTTGGATTCGCCGCGGTATTCCTCCGTGTACCCCTGCAGCATCTGGGTGTCGTCGAAGATACTGTCATGGACGGGTTCCTTGTCTTCGGCAATCGCAGGGGCCGGAAGACAGGACGCAAAAAAGGCGGCGGCAATTAAAAATCTTTTCATGACAGAAACTCCATTGAGAAGTTAATCCCCCGGGCGGAATGGGTCAGCGCTCCCACCGAGATCCGGTCCACGCCCGTCTGCGCGATCGCCCCAACGTTGCGCAGCGTGACACCGCCCGAGGCCTCCAGCAGGCAGGGACGCCCGGCGGCGCGGTTGAGCTTGACCGCCTGACGCATCGTGGAGCAGGACATATTATCAAGAAGAATAATATCCGGTCCCGACGGCAGCGCCTCCTTGAATTGACTTAAGGTATCGACCTCCACTTCG
>CAYHZK010000067.1:0-8988 GCA_964361085.1 uncultured Planctomycetales bacterium | reverse complement strand
ACTTCTATCGTCTTTTTGGTTTTGCGGCGAACGAGAGCGACCGCCCCGGACAACGAAAACGCCTTCTGTCCTGCGATCCGGTGATTGTCCTTGATGAGGACCATATCGCTCAGATCAAACCGGTGATTCTCCCCGCCCCCGCAACGGACCGCCATTTTTTCAAGGAGCCGCAGCCCCGGCGTTGTCTTGCGGGTGTCAAAAATCCTGACGTTCAACGGAGCCACGCGCTTTACGAACTCCCCGGTCAGGGTTGCGATTCCGGAAAGATGACTCAAAAAATTGAGGGCCACCCGTTCGCAGGAAAGGATGACGGCCGTCGGGCCTTTGAGGCTGACCACCCGGTCATTCGTTTGAATCCGGGCCCCGTCCTGGCAATGAAACTGCAGCCGGACGGCGCGGTTGTATCTTTGAAAAATACGGGCCGCGATCTTAAGCCCGCACACGACGGCGTTCTCGCGACTGATAACGGCGGCCTCGGAGACTTGATCTTTGGCAACGAGGAGGTTCGTCGTGACATCCTGATCGACAGCGTCTTCCTTCATGGCCAGGGTGATGATGCGGTCGATATCGTTTTCGCGAAGATTCATGATGCGCCTAACCCTGCAAATTTTTTAACACCGCGTCCAGTTCCTTGATGTTCTGTTCAAGGGATGCGAGGCGCTCTTTTTCTTTCTCAACGACGTCGGACGGGGCTTTCTTCAGGAACCCTTCGTTGCTCAATCGCCCCCTGATCCCGGAGGCGAGTTTTTGATTGGCCTCGATCTCGCTGACCATGCGCTGCTTTTCCGTGGCGATGTCGATGAGGCCTTCCAGGGGGAGCAAAAATTTGACGTTACCCACCAGCCCGGCGGCGGCGTCTTTCATGTCCGGCAATTCGTTGCGCAGATAAAAATCCTTGATCCGCAGAAGGAATTGCAGGGTCGCCTGATTGTTTTCCAACAGGTCCAGGCCGGCCTGATCGGTCGCGGCAAAATGACACTGGACAAATTCCTGGGGTTTGATATTCCACTGGACTCTCATATTTCGAATCGCGCTGACGACAGTCGTCAGGGTTTCCATGTCAGCCTCGGCCCTGGCGTCAATGAGATTGGCGTTGACCGACGGCCACGGGGATAGGGATAAAGGACTTTGGCTTAACTCCAGATGCGCCCAAAGTTCTTCGGTGACAAACGGCATGAAGGGGTGCATCATCCGGATCGACTGCTCTAAAACAGTAAAGGCGACTTTTTGAATGTTCTCGTCGGTAAAATTGTTTTTGATGATCTCAAGATACCAGTCGCAGAAATTGCGCCAGAAGAATTCAAAGATCAGGTTTTCGGCCTCGGAAAAACGGTAATTTTCAATGGCGCGGTTGACGTTCTGCAGTGTTGAATAAAATTTCGAAACGATCCACCGGGAGGGGAGGTCGGGAATCGCGCGGATGACCATGAGACGAAAATTGTCGTCGGCCAGACTCTTCCGGTTTTCGGGTTTGGTGTTCAGCAAAACCAGGCGCGAGGCGTTCCAGATCTTGTTGGCGAAATTGCGGCCCGTCTCGAATTTTTCTTTGGAGATAAAAAGGTCTTGCCCCGAATTGATGATGAGGCTGAACCGCAGCGCGTCGGCGCCGTATTCGGCGATGATCTCCAGAGGATCGATGGCATTCCCGAGGGATTTCGACATCTTTCGCCCTTTGGAGTCCCGCACCGTGCCGTGGATATAGACGTCGCGGAACGGAACCTCGCCCATAAATTCAAGCCCGGCCATAATCATGCGCGCCACCCAGAAAAAGATGATCTCCGACGCTGTAAAAAGCGAATTGGTCGGATAGAAGTAGTCCAAGTCGGGATTTATAAGTTTGGACTCGTGAAGCGCGCCTCGTGAAGCGTGAAGCGTGGGGGGGAATTTTTCCGTATTTCGTATCTCGTATTTCGTATCTCGTGATTGGATCTCCCCTCTGGGCCAGTTGAAGGTGGCGAAGGGCCAGAGCCAGGAGGAAAACCAGGTGTCGAGGACGTCTTCGTCCTGTTTGAGATTCGTTGAGCCGCAGTGGGGGCATTGCGTAGGCGTTTCCATGGAGACGATGGGCTCCCGGCATTTGATATGACACTGCCCGTCGCCTTCGCAGTACCAGACCGGGATCCGGTGCCCCCACCAGATCTGGCGGGAGATGCACCAGTCGCGGATGTTTTCCATCCAGTTGAGATAAACCTTTGTCCAGCGTTCCGGATAAAATTTGATCCGTCCCTCCTGCACGGCCGTGAGGGCCGGCCCGGCCAGCGGCTTCATTTTGACAAACCACTGCTGCGAGAGGTAGGGTTCGACGACGGTATGACAGCGATAGCAATGCCCGACGGCGTGAAGATGCGGTTCGACTTTTTCCAGCAATTTCAAATTTTTTAAAGTTTCGATAATGGCCTCGCGGGCCTCAAAACGGTCCATCCCGGCAAACTCCCCGGCGTGTTCGTTGAGCCGGGCATCCGGGTGCATGATATTGATAACGTCCAGTTTGTGCCGGGTCCCCATGGCAAAGTCGTTAGGGTCATGGGCCGGGGTGACTTTGACAGCCCCGGTCCCGAAGGCCGGGTCGACAAATTCGTCGGCAATGATCCTGATCTCGCGGTTGAGGATGGGTAAAATTAACGTTTCGCCGATCAGGCTTTTGTACCGCGGATCCTGCGGGTTCACCGCGACGGCCGTGTCGCCCAGCATGGTCTCGGGGCGCGTGGTCGCGACAACGATGCCGTCGCCGTTGCGGTCTTTCAGAGGATAACGGATGTGATAAAGCGCCCCCTGCTGCTCGCGGTGTTCGGCCTCTTCGTCGGACAACGCGGTCTGGCAGCGCGGGCACCAGTTGATGATGTATTTTCCGCGGTAGATGAGTCCCTTTTCATAGAGGGTGACAAAGACATACTTGACGGCCTCGCTGTATTCCTCATCCATGGTAAAACGCATGCGCGGCCAGTCGCAGGAGGAGCCGAGCTTTTTCAATTGGGAAATGATCGTGTCGCCATACTGCTTTTTCCAGTCCCAGAGGCGCCGGAGCATCTCGTCGCGTCCGATGTCGTAACGGGTCTTGCCCTCCCTGGCGAGCTGCTTTTCGACGACGTTCTGGGTCGCAATGCCGGCATGGTCGGTGCCCGGCATCCAGCAGGTGACATGGCCGTTCATGCGCTTGTACCGGGCGATGATGTCCTGCAGGGTGTTGTTGAGGGCATGCCCCATGTGCAAAATCCCGGTGACGTTGGGCGGCGGAATCACGATCGAGTACGGCGGCCGGCCGGGCTTAGGCTCGGCGTGAAAGATATTGCTATCTTCCCAAAACCGGCACCACCTGGCCTCGACGTCTTTGAAATCAAATCTTGGGGAAAGGTCGGGCATAAAAAATCTGTTTGTTTCGTATCTCGTATTACGTATCTCGCGAACTCCGACATACGAACTACGAGATACGAGATACGAGATACGAAATTACGCTCACTTCCTATCTTTCAACAACTTATACTCCACACTATCCGTCAGGGCTTCCCAGCTGGCCTGGATGATGTTTTCATCCACACCCATGGTGGTCCAGGCGTCGGTGGCATCCTGGGATTCGATCAAGACGCGGACCTTGGCGGCGGAACCTTCCCTGGAATCGAGGACGCGGACTTTATAGTCGGTCAGGTGCATGCCTTCCAGATTGGGATAAAACTTGGTCAGGGCCCGGCGCAAAGCCCGGGACAGGGCGTCGACAGGGCCGTCCCCGTCGGCGGCGCTGAATTCCTCGTGACCATTGACATTGAGACGCACTGAGGCCTCGGCGAAGATTTTGCCGTCGAACCGTTTTTCCGTCGAAACCTTAAAACCTTCCAGCGTAAAAAACGGCGTGTATTTCTTAAGCGACCGTTTCATGAAAAGTTCAAACGAGGCGTCGGCGGATTCAAACTGGTACCCATGATGCTCTTTGAGTTGAAGGTCTTTTAACAATTTTTGCGTCTCGGGGGATTGCTTGTCCAAATCGACGTTCATCTGCCTGGCCTTGAGGATGATCGGCATCTTGCCGGCCAGCTCCGAGGTGACAAAACGGCGATGGTTGCCCACCATCTGCGGGTCGACGTGCTCATAGGCCAGCGGATTTTTGAGCATGGCGTCGATGTGGACGCCCCCTTTGTGGGCGAAGGCCGAATGCCCGACGAAGGCATGGTTGTCCGCCAATTTCACATTGCTCACCTCGCTGATGAAATACGATGTCTCGGTCAAAAGTTTAATCTTGCTGTCAGGGATCGATTTTCTGTTCATCTTGGTGTGCAAAATCCCGATGATCGTCCCCAAATCCGCGTTGCCGCAGCGCTCGCCTAAGCCGTTGAAGGTCCCCTGCACCTGCACGCAGCCCATTTCAATCGCGGCCAGACTGTTGGCGACCGCGAGATCAAGATCGTTGTGGGTATGGATTCCCAAGGGTGTTGAAATTTTCTTCGTCACCTCGGCCACGATCCTGCGGACTTCTTCCGGCAGGGTCCCGCCGTTGGTATCGCACAAAATGACGCAGGCCGCGCCCGCGTCCTGGGCGGCCGTGATGGTCCTTACGGCGTATTCAGGATTGCGTTTGTATCCGTCGAAAAAATGTTCGGCGTCGTAAAAGACCTCGCGCTTTTTCTTTTTGAGGAACACAACCGAATCATAGATCATTTTTAAATTTTCTTCTAGCGTTGTCCTGATGACGTCCGTGACATGAAGGTCCCAGCTTTTGCCGAAGATCGTCAGCGTCGGGGCCTGGGACTTGACGAGCTCCTGCAGGTTCGCGTCGTCCGCGGCCGCGACTTTGGCCCGGCGCGTGGATCCGAAGGCCGCGATTGCGGCGTTCTTCAACTTTTTGTCTTTGATGAGCTCAAAGAAATCACGGTCTTTGGGGTTTGAGCCCGGCCAGCCGCCTTCGATGTAATGCACCCCAAGCTTGTCCAGCTTCTCGACGATCTTGACCTTGTCGTTGACGGTAAACGAGATGCCTTCAGTCTGCGAACCGTCACGCAGCGTTGTGTCATAGATGGTGATGCGGGACATGGGAAAGTCCTTTCGCGTATCTCGTATTTCGTATCACGTATTTCGATATACGAACTACGCAATACGAGATACGGTTTCTATTCCTCCAGCGTAAAAACCGTGTGCAGGGCTTTGACCGCCTTTTCGGCAAGACCTTGTTCGATGATGCACGAAATGCTGATATCCGAGGTTGTGATCATCTCGATGTTGACCTCGTTTTCGGCCAGGACCTGAAACATCGTGGCGGCCACCCCGCGGTGGGATCGCATGCCGGATCCTACGACGGAGATGCGGGCGATGTTCTTGTCATGCAGGACGTCGCCGGCCTTGAGTTTTTCCGCGATGTCGGTCGCGGCTTTCAGCGCCTTGGGCAAATCACTCTTGGCGACCGTAAACGAGATGTCGGTCTGACGGGTGTGGCTGACGTTCTGGACGATCGTGTCGACGCTCACGCCGACTTTTGAGATCTCCGTAAAAATCTGGGCCGCGACACCGGGCTTGTCCTGCACGCCGCAGATCGTGATCTTGGCCTCGGATTTGTTGCAGGTGATCGCGCTCACCGAGATATCTTCAACCTTTTTGGTATTCTTCACAATCATCGTACCTTCCTCCTTGGAAAAACTTGAACGGACATGCAGCGGCATATTGAACCGGCGGGCGACCTCGATGGATCGGGCTTGCATGACCTGGGCGCCCAGCGAGGCCATCTCGAGCATTTCATCAAACGTGATCTCCCGGATCTTTCTGGCTTCCTTGACAATCCTCGGATCGGTCGTGTAAATGCCTTCCACGTCGGTAAAAATCTCGCAGACCCTGGCCTTAAGCGCGATCGCCAGGGCGACCGCCGTCAGGTCGGATCCTCCGCGGCCCAAGGTTGTGATCTCATTGTCCTTGGTCACGCCCTGAAATCCCGCGACGATGACGATTTTATTTTCTTTGAGGGCCTGCCGGATGCACCGGGCCTTGATCGTCTGGATTTTGGCCCTTGTGTGCGTCTCATCGGTCACAATCCCCACCTGAGCGCCGGTGAACGAAACAGCGTCATGACCCAGCGCCTTCACGGCCATGGCGACTAAAGCGCAGGAAATCTGTTCGCCGGTTGCCATGAGCATGTCCATTTCCCGTTCCGGGGGTGCGGCGGTGATTTTGAGAGCCAGTTCCTCAAGTTCGTCGGTTGTGTCGCCCAGCGCCGAGACCACCACGACGACATGATTATGTTTTGTCTTGGTTTCAAAAATCCGCTGGGCCACCGCCTTGATCCTATCGACGTTGGCGACGGACGACCCTCCGAATTTTTGAACGATAATCGGTTTGACCATTCTCTACAGATGCCTCCTCATAAAAAACTCCATCATCTCTTCGCCGCTTTTGAATTTGATCCCCTTCTCTTTGGCGGAAGTCTCGGTATAAACCGTCGAGCCGTCCGTGCCGATTCCCTTCCCATACATGACAAACCCCACCGGGTCCCGCGCGTGGGTCCGCAGTTTGACCGGTGTGGGATGATCCGGCAAAACAATGATCCGCACGTCGCTATTTTTGTCAAAATGATTGAGGATCGTTCCCACAATTTCGCGGTCAATGTGTTCAATGCAATGGATCTTGGCCTTGTAATCGCCGTTATGCCCGGCCTCATCGGGGCCCTCGATATGAATAAAAACAAAATCTTTGGTCTTGAGCGCCTTCAGGGCGTATTCGGCCTTGCCCAAATAATTGGTGTCGTAATAGCCGGTGATCCCCGGGACGCTGATCACCTCAAGTCCGGCGAGACGGCCGATGCCGTTGACCAGATCGACCGCCGAAATGATAGCACCATCGACGCCGAATTTATCCTTGAACAGCGGCAGCCGCGGACGGGTCCCCTGCCCCCAGAGCCAGATCCGGTTCGCGGGGTTTTCCCTCAAATCCACGCGGACTTTGTTGACGGGATGGTCGGCGAGGATTTTCGCGGACTTTTCCATCAATTTGAGCAGAACCTGCGCCGGCACCCCCTGAGGCAAATGCCTTTTGATCTCCTGTCCGATGATGTCATGCGGAGGCACGCATTTGATTTTGACGAAATCCTCGACCTTGCGGACCTTCATGACCATCAGATGCCGGTAACTTTGTCCGGCGTAAAATCTGACATCGTTTTCGCCCATCTGTTCATTGACGGCGTTAATGAGGATGGCGGCTTCTGCGGTGGGGATGTGCCCGGCGCTGTAATCCACCATCTTCCCGTCGACGATCGTCACAAGATTGCAACGAAAGGCGATTTCATCGTCGGCTAAATCAATGCCGAGGTTGGCGGCCTCCAGCGGAGCGCGTCCGGTGAAACAGACATCGGGGTTGTACCCCAAAAGCGACAGGTTCCCGATCTCGGAGCCCGGCTTCTGGCTGTCGGGAATGGTTTTGATCAACCCCACACAGCCGTTTTGGGCCAGATAATCCATATTGGTCCGGTGCGCGGCCTCAAGCGGCGTCTTCTGGCCCAATTCTTCAATGGGATAATCAGCCATGCCGTCGGGGACAATGACAATGTATTTCATAGCGATTCTTTCAATATCCGGATCAAATGACCGCTCAACTCACGTTTTGAACGACAGTGTTGTAAAATTTTTTTCTCGCTGATGATGATGTCGGCCTGATAGCCGTTTTTGATGGAGTTGACCACAACCAGGTCGCATCCGGCGGCCCGGATCAAATCCACGGCCCTTGCGGCCCAGCCCCTGCTGTTTCTTGCCGCCTCGAGCTTAAACCCCACGAGAAAAACCCGCGGCGCTATTTTTTTGATCGCCGTGATTAACTTTTCCGTCGGGACAAGCGTCAGCGTTAACTCGCGCCGCCCCGACGACAGTTTGGCCGGAAAAACCTTTTTAAGCCGGTAATCCGAAACCGCGGCCGCGTGGATCACGGCGTCATACTTCTTTTTAAGCTCCAGGCGCAGTAATCTGCTCAAGTCATCATAAAAGAAATATTTGATCACCCTGACGCCCGGGACGGTCAACGGCTGCAAAACCGGGCCTTCGAGGACGGTCACGCGGGCCCCGGATTTTGCCAGCCCCGCCGCGAGCCGCTGCCCTAATTCGCCCGTCGAGCGGTTGCTGATGACCCGCATCTCATCGATGGGAACCCACGTGGGGCCGCAGGTGATGAGAACCTTTTTCTGACGCAAATCTTTTTCAGCCATCACAATACGATTTCCCGGAGGATTTCCTTGATATCAGGATTGAGCGTGACGGGATGACCGACGTTTTTGATGGCGATATTGGGATCTTTCAAACCGTGGCCCGTGAGGGTGCAGACAATCCGGCCGCCGCGGTGATTCTGGAAATATCCTGCGCGGTGCAGTTTCAAAATCCCGGCCACCGAGGCCGCCGACGCCGGTTCACAAAAAATACCGCTTGCTCCGGCGAGCCGTTTATACGCCTCCAGAATTTCGTCGTCGGTAACGGCGTCGATCAATCCGCCGGATTCATCGCGCGCCTGTTCCGCCGGCTTCCAACTGGCGGGATTGCCGATCCGGATGGCGGTCGCGATCGTCTCCGGATTTTCGATGACCCTGCCGTGAACAATCGGGGCCGCCCCGGCCGCCTGAAAGCCCAGCATTTTCGGAAGCGTTTTTGATTTTCCGGCGGATCGATATTCCTTGTACCCCTTCCAGTAGGCGGTGATATTTCCGGCGTTACCGACGGGGATGGCGTGGAATTCCGGCGCGTCGGACAAGGCGTCGCAGATTTCAAAGGCCGCGGTCTTCTGGCCTTCGATGCGAAACGGATTGATCGAATTGACGAGCTCGACCGGATGACGATTCGCGATCTCTTTGACCAGGGTCAACGCGTCGTCAAAATTTCCCTTGATGGCAATGACCTTGGCCCGGTGGATCATGGCCTGAGCCAGTTTCCCCAGAGCGATGTTGCCGTCCGGGATCAAGACCGCGCATTGCAACCCGCACCTCGCGGCATACGCCGCCGCCGAGGCCGATGTGTTGCCCGTCGACGCGCACATAACGAT